>JASJGP010000548.1:0-10653 GCA_033791485.1 Desulfobacterales bacterium
ACCGGGGCGGGAGTCTTTCGGGAAGCAGTCAAAATGGGGTTGGATGTGCTTCTTCTTGAAAGAAAAGATTTTGCGTGGGGAACTTCCAGCCGATCTTCCAAATTAATCCATGGCGGTTTGCGCTATCTTAAGGAAAAGCGTGTTTTACTTACCAGGGCCTCTGTTAATGAACGGGAGTATTTACTTAATAACGCACCCGGTTTGGTGGAATCTCTGGGTTTTCTAATGCCTGTGTATGAAAATCAAAAGCCCGGGAAAAAAGTCCTTAGTTTAGGCCTTTCAGTATATGACATGATCGCCTGGGGAAAACAGCATAAATATTATGAAGCAGCTGAATTCTCTTTACTCATCCCGCAGATTAAACAAAAAACGCTTTTAGGAGGATTCCTTTTTTATGATGCACAGGTTGATGATGCTCGCCTTGTTTTACGTCTTATAAATGAGGCCGTCGAATTAGGCGGCAGTGCTGTAAATTACACCAGTGCAATCAAAATAAACCGCAACAATAAGGGAGAAGTTGTGGGTATCACCGCAAGAGATACGGAAACACTCAATGTGAAAAACCTGTCAACATCTGCAGTTATTAACGCCACAGGATCATGGGCTGAGGAGCTTCATCCGTCACCGAAATCGAAACTTCACCTGCGTCCCTTACGGGGAAGCCATCTTCTGTTTCCAGGCAGCCTTTTGCATCTATCGCATGCAGTCAGTTTTATCCATCCTGTGGATAACAGACCAGTCTTTATTGTTCCCTGGGAAGGAGCCATACTCCTTGGTACTACCGATGTTGATCATTATGAGGACCTTTCAAAAGAGCCCTCCATCAGTGAAGAAGAAATTGACTACCTTATGGATGCTTTTATTGCTATGTTTCCTTCGGTCGATATTTCATTAAAGGACTGCATTTCAACATTTGCGGGTGTCCGTCCAATACTCAGCGAGGGCAATCTTTCACCATCTGAAGAGTCCCGTGAACATATTGTCTGGAAAGATAAGGGCCTTGTAACAATAACAGGTGGAAAACTAACAACATTTAGGCGGTCGGCGCTAGAGGCTTTAAAGGCTGTAAAACCTTTTCTTGGGCCCGGTAAAATTAATGGGCCGCATGCCCCTGAATTTTTCAAGGTGCCGGACCACCCTGAAATGGATTATGGCCTGTCCAAACACTGCTGGCATCGCCTTTACGGTCGATACGGCAAAAATGCAGATGAGCTGGTTTGCAGTGCTGCCCCCGAAGATCTTTCGTATATTCCTGGTACACACACTCTCTGGGCGGAGTTGCCCTTTGCAGCAAAACATGAACAGGTCAAACATCTTGACGATCTGCTTTTAAGGCGCCTGCGAATAGGATTGTTGACACCACAGGGTGGAAAATCGTATCTTAAGCGAATCAGAAAGCTTTGTAAAAATTCTTTACCATGGAAGAATAAACGCTGGAGGAAAGAAATAAAAATGTATCTTGAGCAATGGGAGCGTTGCTATGCACCCTTGCCGAAATATGCTGAACGTCCTGATGAATCCAGGTTTTTCTTTGTTAAAAAATTTAAAGCGCTTTTTAAAAAGAATATTCAACGAAAATGAAGAATGAACCGAAGCATTACCGGATCACTACAGGTGAGTTATGAACGATAAAGATCTGTTGCTGGCCATTGACAATGGAACCCAAAGTATTAAAGCCCTGATCTTTGATCTTGAAGGCCGGATTGTAGCAAAGGAGATTGTTCCCTTTACGCCCTATTATTCCGACAACCCCGGATGGGCGGAACAGGACCCGGAAGTTTTCTGGCAGGCTCTTTGCCGGGCATGTCAGGGACTGTGGCATCAGGAAAAAAATTATAAAGAGCGAATAGCAGGAGTTGCACTTACAACACAAAGAGCTACGGTAATCAATGTTGACAAGAAAGGAAAGCCTCTTCGACCTGCAATGATCTGGCTTGATCAGCGTAAAACTTACGGTCTGCGGCCCCTTGGAGGACCCTGGGGCTTTCTTTTCAAAATTATCCGTTTAAGTGATACTATCGCCTATTTCCAGGCAGAAGCCGAAGCAAACTGGATAAAGACATACCAGCCGGATCTGTGGCAAAACACGTATAAATACCTGCTCCTTTCAGGTTATCTTACATATAGGCTCACCGGAGAATTCATCGATTCCATCGGGTGCCAGGTGGGCTATATTCCCTTTGACTATAAAAAGCTGCGCTGGGCTTCGAAACGTGACTGGAAGTGGGAAGTTTTGCCTATTAAGCAAAGCATGCTGCCCAAAGTAATACCGCCCGGCCAGACACTTGGAAATATTACCCGAAAGGCGGCCTCAGAAACAGGCCTTCCGGCAGGGCTGCCGCTGATCGCAGCAGCGGCTGACAAGGCATGCGAGGTAATCGGATCAGGAAGTCTCGATCCTTCCATCGGTTGCCTTAGTTACGGTACAACAGCCACGATTAACATTACCAGCAAAAAATATATTGAAGCCATACCTATGCTTCCACCATACCCCTCTGCCGTACCTGAATATCACACCATCGAAGTACAGATTTTTCGGGGCTACTGGATGGTAAGCTGGTTTAAAAAGGAATTCGGCCATCCTGAACGGCGTGAGGCAGCCAGACAGGGCATGGAAGCTGAAGAGCTGTTCGAAAAGCTCGTGGAGAAGATCCCTCCGGGTTCCATGGGTCTTATGCTCCAGCCTTTCTGGTCACCTGGGATAAAAAATCCTGGCCCTGAGGCTAAGGGAGCAATAATAGGTTTCGGTGATGTTCACACTCGTGCGCATCTTTACAGATCGATTCTAGAAGGGCTTGCCTATGCCCTCAGAGAAGGAAAAGAGCGTATAGAAAAACGAACAGGTATTCCGATAACACATCTTAAGGTGTCTGGCGGCGGGAGTCAAAGCAAAAGCGCCATGCAGCTTACGGCGGATATCTTCGGTTTGCCCACTGCCAGGCCGCATATTTATGAGACTTCAGGGCTGGGAGCGTCCATAGACGCGGCTGTCGGTCTTGGCCTGCACAAAGATTTTGAATCCGCTGTTAGAGCAATGACCCATGTAGGGGAAGTTTTTGAGCCTGATGTAAAAACACACCGGCTTTACAGTGAACTTTACCACGACATATATAAAAAGATGTATAAACGCCTCAAACCATTCTATGAACGCATCCGCGAAATCACCGGTTATCCGAAATGATCCGAAATGAAACTTTACAAAGGCTGGACACTATGGTAATTATTCACGATTCAAGGTTCAAGGTTTTAGGTGTTAAGTTTTATGTTTTAGGTTAATGATATTGCCAGTTTTAACAGATAATTAAAACTTAAATCCTAAAATTTAAAACATCTTGTAAAAATTATTTTTATGACTTTTTACGAGAACATCAGGTTTAAAAAACTGTATTATGTTTAGCAATAAATGTCGTTGTAGGGTTATATGCTTCAAGAACTCACCATCCGAAATTTTGCCATCATCGATGATTTAAATATCAGCTTTCCAGGCGATCTGACTGTACTCAGCGGTGAAACCGGCGCAGGCAAATCCATCATATTAAATGCGGTTAATCTTCTTTTAGGCAGCCGTGCAAACACAACGCTCATCCGCACAGGGGCTGAAGTCGCGGAACTTGAAGCCTTATTTCAAATTGCCCCAAAAAGCGATGTTGCCAACATTATGGAGCAGCATGGCTACGATGCATCTGAAGGGCTTCTGGTCAGAAGACTCATATCCAGAAATGACAACAACAGGATATACATCAACGGCCGATTATCTACCATGCAGATTTTAAATTCAATTACAGAAAATCTTGCAAGCATCTCAGGTCAGCATGCGCACCAGGGACTTCTAAAAGAAGACCAGCATCTTTTAATTCTCGATCAGTTCGGTGGTCTGATGTTCCTGAGGGAAGAGGTCTTTCAATGCTTTCATCAAATACTTCCTATAATAGAAAAACTGAAAAATCTTATTTCAACAAAAGAAAAACAGGCTGAACGTATAGAATTGCTTGAATTCCAGAAAAAGGAAATCACAGAGGCTTCAATGGTCTTAGCAGAAGATGCCGCCCTGGAGAAAGAACTCACCATTCTTAAAAACGGTGAAGAGCTTTACCAGGCTGTAAACGGCAGTATTGAAGAGCTATACTCAGCCCAAGGCTCAATCGTTGAACGACTTGTTGAGGTTAAAAAGAATCTTGAAAAGGCCGGCAGGATAGATTCACAACTCACTTTAAAAGCCGAAGGTGTGGCAGGCGTTACATTTAATCTCGAAGATATGGTTGAAAATTTAAGAACATATCTTAAAACCATACAAATTGATGAAAAGCGTCTCGAAGCCGTTGAAGATAGAATCGATACTCTTCAGAGGCTGAAACGTAAATATGGGGGATCTATAGAGGCTGTCTTAAAACACCTTGATTCCATTTCACAGGAACTTTTCGGAATTGAAAATATATCCGGTACAATAGCTGATACCGAAAAAGAACTTTCAATGCTGCATAAAAAATTTGTCCAACTGGCTGAAACGCTGTCTGATAAAAGGAATGAAAAAGCAAAAATCCTTGCTAAAAAGGTTGTGACTGAGCTGGACTATCTTGAGATGTCCAGTACCCGGTTTCAAATTTCGCTTAAAAATACACCTGCAGACGAGAAAGCAAACAGCTACCTTACAGTAAATGGAAATCTTTTAACTGAAACAGGCCTTGATAGAGCAACTTTCCTGATTGCCCCTAATATAGGAGAAGCGCTTAAGCCTTTGGCCAGTATTGCTTCCGGAGGTGAACTTTCAAGGGTAGTACTTGCCATGAAAGCTATACTGGCTGAGACAGATTCTGTCGAAACCGTTGTTTTTGATGAAGTGGACGCTGGGATAGGGGGAAGTGTAGCTGAAGTCGTGGGGAAAAAGCTTTCTTCCCTTGCCGATCACCATCAGGTTATCTGCATCACTCATCTCCCCCAGATTGCAAAATTTGCTAACCAGCATTTTTGCATATCAAAATCAGTTTCAGACGGCAGAACCAGTACATCCATTAACCCACTAAACGAAAAAGACCGCCTTAAAGAAATCGCAAGAATGCTTGGCGGCGTGGAAATTACACAGGCAACCCTTGACCATGCCCGTGAAATGCTTGAAACTGCAATATGAATCTTTACAGCATTCCTCCTTTATTGACTTTATGTTGCTTTCTCGGGCTTGTTGTTCTGACCGTCGTTCTGGGGCACCGGCGGGGGCACTGGACTAAAGCCAACCTCCTCTTTTTAATTATCTGCATATTCGGCTCGTTTCTTAACATTGACATTCTTTTTGCATTTAACACAAAATCAGCCAATGCAGCTCTTTTGGTCAGCCGTATAGATCACCTTTTTATTGTTTTTTCAATGCCGGTATTTATTCAATTTTTCCATACCTATCTTAAAACACCGGATAGAAAATGGCTTGTTTACCTGGCTTATGCTTATTCAGTTTTTCTTGTATGCCTCATTCCAACACCCCTTTATATAGAATCCATGCAAAAGCATTTTTTCGGGTTTTTTGCAAGAGGAGGCATGCTTTATCCTCTTTTTGGAGTCGGAGGCCTGTTTGCTAACATCTATATTCTCGTTTTAATCAACAGCTCAATTCGACGTGAAAAAAGCAGTACCCGGAAAAACAAGCTTAAGTATGTATTTGCCGGCTTTGGAATCATGGGACTTATAAACGGTCTGGATGTCCTCCCGATTCTTGGGTATTCAGTTTACCCGCCGGGGAACTTGAGTTTTATCCCGCTTATAATTTTTGCAGTAGGGCTTTTCAGGCACGATCTGCTCGATATGGGTACTTTGATCAAAAAAAGTCTTCTATATTCTTTGATTACAGCTTTCCTAACCTGCATTTATGCTCTTATTATTATTGTCGCAGACAAGGCGTTTAAAAGCTTTAATTTTTCAGATTCCTTTTATTTTCCGATACTGTTATTTCTTTTTGTTGCTTTTATTTTCGGGCCGCTGAAAACAAAAGTTCAAACCGTCATAGACCATATCTTTTCCAAGGGAAAATACGATTACCAGAAAACCATAAAACAGGTAAGCCGGATTATAGCATCCGTCCTCGATTTTGATGAAATTGCAAAGCTTCTCATACAGACAGTTTTCAAAGCAATGCAGGTCGAACACTGTATTCTTTTTTTACGCGATATTTCCGGAACAGGTTTTAAAAAATATTCATCTAAGGAAAAACATATAAATTTTACTTACTCAATTTCCAGTCTCGACAAATCTTTCATTATTAACTTTATGAAAGAGCATCACCAGCCGATTATAAGAAAGCGTATAACAGGGCGAAAAAATGGTGCTGATGAGCAGTCTCTCCTTTCGGATCTGGATAGACTGGGCGCTGAGGTTGTGCTCCCCATGATCTTTAAGGACAGGTTAAGCGGATTTGTTGTTTTAGGTGAAAAACTTTCCGGAGACCTTTTTTCTCCTGAAGATCTTGATCTGCTTGAAACATTATCCAGCCAGAGTGCTCTGGCAATCGAAAATGCTAATTCATACAAGCGGCTTGATGAGCTTAACCGAAATCTGGAAGAAATAGTCCGGGAAAGAACGGCCAAGTTAAATGATGCCCTCATTGAAAAGGAAAAAACACAGGATCAGTTAATACGTTCGGAAAGCCTTGCTGCAATCGGTCAGCTTGTTGCAGGCACAGCTCATGAGCTAAACAACCCTCTTACAAGTGTTTCCAGCCTGGTGCAATCCACAATAGAAGACCTTGCTCAAATGGCCGACAAGGTTGCTTTAGATAAAGAGTTGATAGACGATCTCAAATTTGCACATAAGGAACTCGACAGGGCAAGGGATATTGTCTCAAGTCTCCTTGGCCTTTCAAGACAAACACAGACCTATACGGAACCAGTCAACCTCAATATGGTTATAACTGATGCCTTGAGGATTCTTTATAATGAGTACAAACACTACAATCTTGAAATATCTGAAAAATATGACCCTGACCTGCCCGAAATTCAGGGGAATTTTGCAAATTTAGGTCAAGCCGCTTTAAATATAATTAAAAATGCGATTCAGGCTGTTGCCGACAACAAAGGAACGATCTTTCTTGCAACCAGGTTCGATGAAAATACTCATCAGGTTGTTTTTACATGTCGGGATACCGGACCTGGAATCAAAAAATCAATCAAAAAGGATATTTTCAAACCCTTTTTTACCACGAAAGCGGTTGGAAAGGGAACCGGTCTCGGCCTGTATATTTGCCACGAAATTGTTAAAAAACATGGTGGTTATTTATCCCTCGAAGAAACAGATAAGCAGGGTACCTGTTTTGTTATGAGGCTGCCGTCAGGCGATTATCCATTTTCTTGACAACTCATATAAAATTGTAATATAATATTGGCTTTTATCATTTTCAAAAGAGTTTGTTGCCAAATAGCCGGAAGTAATGCTGGGATCGAATGAGATTATTGGGAGAAGAACCTTTTATTATACCTATAAAGGAATACAATTATGCCGATATATGAATTTAAGTGCTTAAAATGCCAGGAATTTTTTGAGTTGCTGGTTATAAACGATAATGATGAAGCCAAGCTTCAATGCCCAAAGTGCAATTCAAAAGAATTTGAGCGTGTCCTTAGTGTTACCAACTTCGCGACAGGAAACGGTACCGGTGGAAATCAAGGTCCAGTCGCTACAACAAGGGACTGTTCAAGCGGTTCATGCACTACCTACGACATACCTGGCCCCACCAGATGATTTTCTTGCAAATCCAATTATGTATATTTTATCACTGGTTGCAATTATGCTTTATGGAAGTCAAGGTTGATGGACTCGTTAAAAGCCCCTGAATAAGCGCCGGATGGCTGCCATCAGGGTTGTTTTTGTAAGGAATTCATATGGAACATATTCACAGGCAGGAAAAACAACAGTTCAAGAAGCTTTTCAAACAAGAATACATAGATGTTTTTGAAGACAGGTTCAACATCCTTGAAGTTTTTCTGCAAACCGAAAAGCACCTGACCGTCGATGAGCTGATTAACCTCCTGGAGGAAAAAGGATATAATTTTGAACCTGATTTTATCAGGGACACCCTTAAGCTCATGGTCCGTTTCGGTTTCGCTAAAAAAAACAGGTTCAATAATGGACCTGTCCGTTATGAGCATATGCACCTTGGCCAGCACCATGATCATATGATCTGCACAAAATGCAGAAAAATTGTTGAATTCAGGGAAGACCGGCTTGAAGATCTTCAGGTGCAGATAGCGGCTGCCCATGGCTTCCACATGCTCCAGCATAAAATGGAGATATATGGTATCTGTTCTGAATGCCTTAAAAATCGCATACAAGTTATGCCTCTTGTCATGGCAAAACCGGGTGAACGCCTTATTATCAAAGATATCACCGGCGGAACAGGAGCCAGAATGCGTTTGCTTTCAATGGGTTTGAGGCTTAAAGATGAAATAGAAATAGTAACCAACCCGAAACAGGGCCAAATTGTTGTTGCAGTGGATTTAAAACGCTTCATACTCGGACGGGGGTTAGCACAGAAAATAATGGTACAGCCTGCTGAAAGAAAATAAAAAATTATAATGCTTGAGGAAAAGAGATCTAAAACGATGCCGGCTTTTGAACCTGCTTATATTGAGACTTTTAAGAAGGGTCTGCTCAAAAAAAAGATAAAAACAGCCGGCAAAATTTTGAGTTTTTGTAAACTTTGTCCCAGAGAATGCGGCGTTGACCGGCTTACCGGTCAAACAGGTGTATGTAATACAGGCGAAAAAGCATTTGTTTCAAGTTATAATCCTCATTTTGGTGAAGAAGCTCCCCTTGTGGGGACAGGTGGATCAGGCACCATTTTTTTTACACACTGCAACCTGTTGTGTCTTTTTTGTCAAAATTACGATATAAGCCATGAAGGCTGTGGAGAAGAAGTAACATCCGAACAACTGGCTGAAATTATGCTTCATTTGCAAGATATTGGATGTCACAATATTAATTTTGTAACACCATCGCATGTTGTTCCCCAGATTCTTTCAGCAGTCTCCTTTGCTGTTGAAAACGGTCTAAATGTACCTCTTGTATATAACACCGGTGGTTACGACAGTGTTGAAACACTGAAACTGCTTGAAGGTGTGTTTGATATCTATATGCCGGATTTTAAATTCTGGAGCCCGGAAATCGCGGAGGCTGCGTGTAAGGCAAAAGATTACCCTGAAATCGCCCGCAATGCGCTGATTGAAATGCACAGACAGGTTGGAGATCTGGTTCTTGATGAATATGGGATTGCCATGCGCGGCCTGTTGATACGCCACCTTGTCCTGCCCAAAGGACTTGCCGGAACACGTAACATTATGAAATTTATTGCAAACGATATTTCACCAAACAGCTATGTAAATATAATGGCCCAGTACAGACCCTGCGGCAGGGCTGCTGAGATAGAGGGACTTTCTACTCGTTTGAAACCAGAGGATTTTCAAACTGCATATCAGGCAGCCATAGAAGAAGGAATCACACGCCTTGATAAACCAAAACGTGTCTTTATCATAAATTGATGGCGTCGTAGAAAGTCACATCTACTGCGCCTTTTTATCCCGCTGATTTTTAGCGGGGGTATATGGAACTTGGAACGATCCCATAGGTGATACTTTTTGCGAGACCGTCAAAATCTGATAAATTAATACGAAATATCGTATAGTGATCTATCTCTTTCATACAAGAATGATGATTCTGTCGTTTTAATCTTTATTTTGTATGCGTTCATTAAGGGCTCTATTTTATGGTACTAATGGAAAGAACTTATGTTATTGGCGATATACATGGATGCTACGACAGACTAATTGCACTTATGGATAAGATCAATATAGACCTTGACAGCGAAACGCTGGTGTTTCTGGGTGACTACATCGACCGCGGGCCCGACTCCTTTGAAGTGGTGGAATATTTAATCGACTTGAAAAAAAAATATCCGGGCATCATATTCATAAAAGGAAACCACGAAGAAATGCTGGAGAAATATCTCTCAAAAACCGATAGGTATACATATCTTATTAATGGCGGCCAGCAAACCCTGGAAAGCTATAGCAGACACTACAAACCGACGGATAACGCTCCGTTTCCAGCCGAGCACATAGAATTTTTTAAATCACTAGTTCTTTATCACGAAACAGAACATTATATATTTGTACATGCCGGACTCAGAAAAAATGTTCCCCTTGAAAAACAAAAACCTGAAGATATGCTCTGGATTCGAAAAAATTTCATCAAGACCGATTACGATTATGGAAAGCAGGTTGTTTTCGGTCACACACCTCTTCCGGAACCACTTTTGCTTCCAAACAAAATAGGCATCGATACAGGAGCAGTTTACGGTAATAAACTAACCTGCGTCAGGCTGCCTGATCTTGTGTTTTACAGTGCATAATATATGGAACTTTCTACTTAGTACATATATTCTTTAATACGATTACGTATAATTTTATTTTCACCGCAGAGTCGCAAAGCACGCAAAGGATCATTTTTTTATTGCTTTCCGCTGAGAGGGCGGAAAACAATAAGGAATTCATCACTACGGAAATAGTAATTTGATATAAAAACATATAGTTGTAACAATATAAATGCTGATTGATGTTTCTTTGCCGTCCTCTCAACGGCAAAGAAAAAAAATTCTCACTCTGCGTTCTCTGCGTCTTG
>JASJGP010000549.1:0-4386 GCA_033791485.1 Desulfobacterales bacterium
GAAGCCACTTTTCTTATGCCGCGTATTCCCACATATCTGGGTTCGTTAATACCGGTTTGAATCGAAAGGACGCAGGGCAAATCAATCTCACTCATCTCCTGGTTCCCGCCTTCGATTTCACGACCGACTTTCATTTTTTTATCATCTATCACTTCTATGCTGTTAACCAAAGAAGCATAAGGCAGATCGAGCATTGCGGCCAGCATGCCTCCTACCTGGCCTGCACCGTCATCCGCCTGCGCACCGGTAAGAATCAAATCGTAATTTCCTTTTTCGATTTCAGCCTTCAGGATGCTGCCAAGACCCTTCCCGTCAGACCCTTCAAAAGCGTCGTCTGAAAGAAGGATACCTTTATCTGCGCCCATTGCCATTTCTCTTCTAAGCACCTCTTCCGATTCTTCATCTCCCACCGTCATCACCGTAACGCTGCCACCCACTTTATCTCGGATCTGAATGGCCTCTTCAACAGCATAATTGTCCCATTCATTAACCGAGTAAACAAGATCGTCCCGTTCTATGTCCGTACCGTCACTCCTAACTTCGATCTCATTTTCAGCAGTATCGGGAACCCGTTTGACACATACTAAAATTTCCATGTTTTTCCTCCCAAAATAGTTAATAGTTCGAAATATATTAAAGCGCTTCTATAATAAAATTTGTGTTAGGTTATCATGGTTCTCCTCCGGATTATTTACTGTAAAGGGTTTGAGGATCCAATCATTCTCTTATACTTTTTTGTCTTTTTCAACCGTAAACCATATAACCGGTAATTGTAAACGGCTATCCAATTCTTAAACATTTCGCTCGAATCCTTGCTTGCCGGGCGTAGCCTAAGGTGAAGCCTGGACCCCTTGAATCCCGGAACCCTGATCAATCGGCCAGCTGTTTGGGAGATGATCCCTCTTTTATGATATGCTGATCGATCAATTCAACCAGATCAATGGCCTCCATCTCTCCTTCCAGGCCAGCCACTTTTATGGCATCTTCTATATTGACCATACAGAAGGGACAGGCGGTTACAATGACATTGGCACCGGCTTCCTTTGCCATGTTAACCCTCAATACGCCCATCCGCTGTTCCTCTTCAGGCTCATAAAAAAGCATCAGACCGCCGCCGCCACAGCAAAAGGATCGGTCCCTGCTTTTTTCCATATCTACTCTCTTAATCCCGCCAATCGCATCAATCACATCCCTGGGTTCATCATACAGACCGTTATGCCGGCCAAGATAGCAGGGATCATGATAGGTATAAATTTTATCCGGGTCCTCAACATTCTTTAATCGAATCTTTCCTGATTTTATATTTTTTAAAATCACCTGACTGATATGTTCTACCGGAGGCAGGTCTTTATAGTCCTTTTTTAATGCATTAAATGCGTGGGGATCAGCAGTGACAATACCGGTTACTTCCGATTCTAGGATTGCATCCGTATTTTTATCTTTTAAATCCTGGAAAAGCATTTCTTCACCGAATCTTTTTACCTCATGGCCGCTGTCCTTTTCGGCTTTCCCCAGTATACCGAAATCAATACCCGCACTGGAAAGAACCCTGGCAGTCGCCCTGGCGATATCCTGCATTCTGTCATCATAGGATGTGATGCTGTCCACAAAATAGAGCGTCTCGGCCGATTCTTTTTTACCCAGGATTTTTACTTGGCAGTCTTCATCAAAGCCTTCCGCCTTTGTCCAGTCCGCACGCTTTTTCTCCATTTTGCCCCATGGATTACCTCTTTTCTCAATCGCACCGAGTGCCTTCTGGAGGGACTGTGGAACAACGCCTTCATCCACCATGCCCCTTCTCAAATCAACAATCTTATCTATATACTCGATTCCTAACGGACATTCCTGTTCACAAGCACCGCAGGTTGTACATGACCATATTTCATCCTGTTCATATATATCGCCAATGAGCGGCTTGTCAGTAGCAACATTTCCGGAAAAAATGGGATAATGCTCAAATGCATAATCCCGGCCTTTTATGGAGATAAACCTGGGAGACAGAGGACGTTTGACGGCATTTGCCGGACACTGGTCGGAACATCTTCCGCAATCGGCACATGAATAAAAATCAAGTATATGTTTCCAGGTAAAATCCTCAAACTTCTTAACGCCAAAGGATTCAAGATCGTCCAGATGGTCCTCGTCAACACCATATCTTACAGGTTTAATGGTACCGGCGTCCAGTCTCATGAAGAACACGTTAAAAATAGATGTAATGACATGAAAATGCTTTCCCAGAGGAAGGAAACACAGAAAAAAGAAAAAGGTTATATCATGCACAAAATAAGAAGCAAGATGGGCATTCTGCAGGGCCGCCTGGGACGTATCCGACAAAATCTTGCTGAAAAACCAGGCAATGGTTAAGGGGGATAAAAACTCTGCGTGAACACCACTCTGAGTCTGTGCGGCAACCAGACTTGCTTCAAAAAGGCTTTCGGAAATCATGAGCAAAGAAATAAGCCCGAGAACAAAGACGGCTTCTGCGGTGTGATCATGGCCGTACTTTTCAGGCACGGCATATCTTTCAGGTTTAAAAATACCCCTTCGTATAGCTGCAATGATACATGTGATCAAGACCCATGTGGCGGCGTAGTCCTTAATAAAATTATATATATGCCCAAGAGTTCCGCCAAACCCCGGTATTACAAAGCCGTCCCAGAAACCAAGGACCACCAGAGAGGTTGACCGGATACTTAAAATTAAAAAACCGGTGAAAATAAGTATATGCAGAACACCGGCCAGCATATATCTTGGCTGGCGATATTGAAAAAGCCACATTTTAATCAGCTTTATAATCCGGTGGGAAATATGACCAAAGCGATTGTCAGGCGCCGCCTTAAAAATGGGAGCCATTCGCCGCATCATAATGTAAATAAATATACCAATACCGAGAAGAGGAATGATCACGGAAAAAATCACAGAAGGTACACCTAAAATCAGCGCTTTGGCCGGAGAGATCAACGCAGTTCCCATTTTTAACTTTCCTTTTTTCTTATTGTATGTTATTTGAAATAAAAAAATGAATGAGTGTTCATTCATTTTTTAACAGACAGATTTTCTCCCTGTCAAGAAAAAAATTGTTTATAGCTTACTGTTGCAAATTTATTAAAAAATTGCCATAACATGAATAAAATTGTTTAACAACTTGAAAAGGAGGTTCTTATGACAGAAGAAATCAGATACCAGGATAAACCCTGGCTGGTCAGTTACGAAAAAGGGGTGCCGGAACATGTTGATTATGAAGAAACATTTCTTCCGGATTTTCTGGAAAGGTCAGCCGCTAAGTTTCCCAATAGTATGGCGCTTCTTTTTCAGGGATATAAGGTGACTTATCGTGAGTTGAAAAACATGGTCGATTGCTTTGCCACGGTGCTTACTGATTTCGGGGTTAAACAAGGCGACAGCGTGGCAATTCTTTTGCCTAACGTCATTCCCTGTGTAGTAGCCTATTACGCCACAATGAAGCTCGGTGGTATTACTGTTATGAATAACCCCTTGTATTCTGACCGGGAACTTGAACATCAATTTAATAATTCAAATTCCAAAATACTCATCACCTTGGATCTGCTCGGCAACCGCATGATCGATTTAAGGCCAAAGACCTCAATCAAACAGATCATTTATACTTCAATAGGGGATTATCTACCCTTTCCAAAGAACCTTTTATTCCCTTTAGTCGCCAAAAAGAAAAAACTTGCTGCTGATGTTAAATCGGCCGAAGAACTTTACAAGTGGAAAGAAGTCCTGGCAGGGGCATCACCCAATCCTCCCAAAGTTGAGCTTTCATTCGAAGATGTGGCCATGTATCAATATACAGGTGGTACAACCGGCGTCTCCAAAGGTGTCATGCTGACTCATGCAAATTTAAGCAAACAGGTCCAGCAAATTCGCTCATGGTTTCCAACCTTTGATCCCGGTGAAGAAATCATGCTGGGTGCACTGCCCTTTTTCCATTCGTTTGGATTGTCAACCGCCATGAACTTTGCCATATATATGGGATGGGGTGATATTCTGGTTCCAAAACCCCAGCCGGAACAACTCCTTGAAGCAATAGGTAAGTTTAAACCCACCTTTGCACCCCTGGTGCCCACCATGTATATCGGCATGCTCAGTCACCCTAAAATCAAAGATACCGATATGACATCGATCAAGGGTTGTTTTTCCGGAAGCGCTCCCCTTCCGGTGGAAGTGATTCGTGATTTTGAACAAAAGACCGGATCAGTTATCGTTGAGGGATTCGGACTCACTGAGTCAACACCGGTTGTCCACATCAATCCTTTTGCAGGTGGCAAGAGGAAAGTCGGCAGCATCGGACTTCCGATTTCTGATACCGAGGCCAGAATTGTAAGCCTGGATGATGGTATAACAGATATGCCGGTCGGAGAA
>JASJGP010000550.1:0-6400 GCA_033791485.1 Desulfobacterales bacterium
TGGAGCCTTTGGTCATGGACATGAAGCCATGGGAAAGAAGCCTTTTCTACGCTCAAAAGGCCCGTTTTTTTATGTGCAAAGCCGATTATAGCAGTGCTTGTGTGTTTGCAGTCATGTCCTTTGAATTGTCGAAAAAAGTCAAAAAGGACCTGCCAAAAGCGATGGCGCTTTTGCTGGATATGCAGGCCGCCCACAGCATAGGGGAAATCGGTCGCTGCCAGTTAGATTTTTCCCGCTTGTCTAATATCGTCCAGAATCCTGATAGTCTGCTTCATTATATGAAACTGATGGTGAAAAGCTGGATAAGTTTTGACTCCAATGACAAAAAAACAGGACGAAAATTTTTGGAAGAAGCACTTGCTATAGGCAAGACCAGGCGGTATGTCCCTGTTGGAAGCGACATTCCAGAAGTGACAGCTTTTCTTTGCGCCAAAGCACTTGAATACGGAATAGAAACCGAATATGTACAGTGGATAATCAAAGCCAAAGAACTGGTTCCACAAGGGCCAGCAATTCATTTTGAAGCCTGGCCCCGCCCGCTTCATATAAAAACCTTGGGCCGGTTTGAAATATACAGGAACGGGAATATCATTTCATTTTCCCGAAAAGCCCAGCAAAAGCCTATAGATATGCTCAAGGTCGTCATCGCTTTAGGGGGCAGAGCGGTTTCTAAGGACCTTATTTCTGATGAGCTTTGGCCAGACATGGACGGTGATAAGGCCAATCAGTCATTCACGGTTACCCTGCATCGGTTGCGAAAGTTGTTGGGCCATCCAAAGCTCCTGGTCCTGTCTGGGGGCCAAATTACCCTGCAACAGGAACTGGTCTGGGTGGATGCTTTTGCTTTTAGGTACATGACAACTTTCAAATCTGGACCGGACGATGTTGGCACCGAAAAATGGAAGAGATTGATGGGCCAGATACTGAAAGTATACAAAGGTCCGTTTCTGGATGTTGAGGAATGGAGTCCGGCGATTATTGCCCAACGGGACCGACTCCGGCAGTCATTTCTGTCCATAGTCACCACCGGCGTGGTATTTTTTGGGGATGCGTGCGATTTCAAACAAGCAAAAACTTTGTGCGAGGCCAGCCTTGAAAGGGAGCCCTTATCTGAATCCTTTCACAAAAGACTTATGGCCTTCAATCGGATGTCCGGGTACCCCACAAAATAAAAAAATAAAAAAATAAAAAAATTCCCTGTAACCTATCTGTAATTTTTAATGTTCTATATTTTCCCCAAGGTTTATCCATTAAAAGGCTATGGGCAGGTCTGATTTTTCATCCAGGTTTGCCCACAATAGATCATGATAGAAACGAATCTGTTCGGTACGTTCTTTCATGTAAAGGAGAGATAGTATGGGGATTAGAACATTTATGAGAAAAAGCCTAACGACAAACTTATTTTTTTCGGATTCCGAGTTCCCAAAAAGGGAGGGCCAGGAATCCGTTCGCACTGATTCGTTATTATATGATATTGCCCGGCAGTGGGAAAACCTGGTGGTTAATCACGACAGTTTATTCGGCCATCTCTGCTTGGCAGAGATAATGAACTTGTACCAATCAAGTTTTTGGGGTGAGGTTACCCCGGTAGGGGAAACCGGAACAGCCCATGTAATAGCGTGTATGCCCCGATTAGAACACTCCGTACCGGAACCACGGCGGGAATCGGGATGGGAAGCAGCTCAAATTTTCAGGACGGTTTTGATGCCCCCAGATGTTGTCTCCTATGGTGTCGGACAATCCTGCGGGATCACTTCCGCAACCATAGTTGCCAATATTTATTAAACGAGGACAAGCAAAGAGGTGATGAGAATCTGCCCCCGGCTGCTGGATTTGATCCGAGATAGTCTTGAGGTGGGAGCCTCGGTAACCGAGACCACAGATTTGATCACGGCAGTTTCCGATGCAGTGGTGGAAAAATTTATTTCCCTTGCTATGGTTGAGACTGGGCCTGCACCAACCGATTTTGCCTTTGTCTGCCTGGGCAGTGAAGGTCGACGCGAACAGACCCTGAAAACCGATCAGGACAATGCCATTCTGTTCAATGATCTGGGAAAGGGGGAATCCCTTGTGTCTTTTCAATCCTATTTTTTAAAACTTGGGGAAAGGGTCTGTTCCTGGCTGGACAAGGCTGGATACAACTTTTGCAAAGGCGGAATCATGGCGAATAACCCCAGGTGGTGTCAACCCCTATCAGTGTGGAAAGATTATTTTTCTTCATGGATCCATACTCCTTGTCCCGAGGATCTCCTCCATGCCTGTGTTTTTTTTGACTTGCGGTTCGTCTACGGCAAGGACAGCCTGGCTGACAAGCTGTCAACTCATCTGTTTAAAGCTTTGTCCGGTTGGCCTGGATTTTTTAGAGACATGGCTGAAAATGCGGTTTTTTTCCCCTCCCATTGATCTGTTCGGCCGGATTCGCGTGAACACCAAGGGGGTGAATAAAAATTGCATTGACCTTAAAACCACGCATTTGCTAATGGTTGATTATGGAGATTGCGCATGATGAGGATTGAATTGAAATAGAAAAGAGGACTGAATGGATCTGACGCCTGCATATTTTGCAGACTTGTTCGAAAAAGTTAATAATTTCAGGGGGAAGTTTATTTTTGCGCGGGCCAGTGGACAGGCACCACCAGTTTTGCCTGTCCACCGGGGGGGGCATATTTCGGGATTTTATACTGTTCTTGACAAAAAGCATCTTCCTATCATTTTAAACGGGGCATTCCTAAAACAAAAGCCCCCTTTTAGGAGGCTTCCTGAGGCCTCCTCCTGTGCGGGAATAGGATTCACTGAATGGGCAGCATCCCATTGCTCCAGATCATGGCTTGCGCGGTATCGGACTGGATGAAATCCACAAAGGATTTGATGGATCCCTTTGGCTGTCCCTTGGTTACCAGGTAGAAGGTCTGGTAAAGGGGGTATTCTTTATCACTGGGTTTTTTCCCGTCCAAGGTCAGTGTCTTGATGGAATGGTTTCTGATCTGGGCTCCCAGGAAGGAAAACGAGACCGCCCCGGCCGGCAGGGATTCAATGGCCTCAAGTACACGGGTGGGCTGAGAGGTTGTATAATCATATTCGATTTCTTTGTGGTGCATGACTTGGCGGCTGAAAAACTTATGTGCACTGGTATCCCGGTCTGTAACTACAAGCGTGATTGGGATATCAGGCCCGCCCAGTTCCTTCCAATTGGTGATGGCGCCGGAAAAGATTTCCTCAAGCTCAGTTCTGGTGATGTTTTCCACAGTCAGGGACTTGTTGGCAATAATGGCCAGGGGATTTTTGCAGAAGGGGACTTCAATTAATCCGTGGTCTTTGTGGTGTTTGTGGAGGGCCTGTGTGGTGGCAGCGATATCGGTCATATCCTGCATGATCCGGTGGGCACAAGAGTAGGAGGATGTAAGGGCCAGGTCCACGGGGATGCCCGTAACTTTGGTAAAGGCCTCCAATTCTGATTTTTCAAAGGCATCATATACCTGGTGCGAGCAGTTGTACTGAATGGGGGTGGTTTCTGCCATTGCCATGGATACCAGGGACATGATAATGGATACGGCAATTATTGCCATGTTTGTTGAAATGGTTGTTTTTTTCATGTTTTTTCTCCTTTTTTAAATACCTTTGCCCATGCCTTCATAAGTACAGCCAAAGGTTATGAACGGTTTTAGGGTTTTTGGCCATACCCTCACTAAGCCATCCGTTACGGTCACTATCTTTACGCTGTTGTCCCAGAATTTGATGAACTTGATCAACCAGCTTCAAGGCCAGCTGCAGAAAGCGTTGTTCGCCGGTTTGACTATACAGTTGCAGATAGTTACATACCGCAAAAGCATCGGTCCACAGGTAGCGACGCGGTTCGTGTGAGGGCTTTGACAGCCCGGTAGCGGCTGCGAACTCAAGCATAATGGATTGGGGGCTGATGGTCTGTTGCATAATGCTTATCCTCAGCGCTGATAAGTACCCATTAATACTGTTTCTGCCAGCACATACCCTTGCATTGATTCCAGCAGTGCATCTTTATCTGGATGATCTAAATCTGGCAGGGCGCAATTTAATGCATACAACTTAAAAAAGTAACGATGCGACCCTATCGGTGGACAGGGGCCACCATAACCAGTGCGATCCCAGCTATTGATCCCTCGCAAGGTTCCCGGGGGGAGGGCACGGCCCTGCACCGCCTCTGGCAATCCGTCTGAATCTGCTGGCAGGTTATACAAAATCCAGTGAACCCAGGTCATTTTCGGTGCTTCAGGATCGGGTGCATCGGGGTCATCCACTATCAATACCAGACTCTGTGCGCCTTCAGGCATGCCAGACCAGTGTAATGCAGGCGAGATGTCCTTGTTATCACAGGTGTATCGTTGAGGAATTTTCTGCTCTGCATCAAAAGCAACTGAAGTGATTGAAAAGCTCATGGTGTCACCGCCTAAAGACCAAAGGGGAAAGTATCGGGCATGCCTTTCATTGTTTCCTTACTCAATGGATCAACCGCCCGGGTTTCATCAAACCAGATATATTCATCAAACTGATTGGCTAGCGAGGCATAGAAATAGTGACTTTGTAACTCTGTTTCAGGCCGATAAATAACGCCAATGGCGCGTTCCAGACGTTCTGCGAGCAGCTTTTTGCGGGTAATTTCCCTGAGTGGCTGACGCAACGGTAACAGGAAGTTATCGGTAGCCACTTCATGGCAGACATGTTCATATGAAAAAAAACGCGCTTTACTATTATAAACAATACTTAACCATGTTGAATTCATCACTACACCTCACTTCATATTGATTATCTATTATTGAACCTTATGTTTGAGTCCGGCAAGTTGATACTAGTCAAGTAACATACCAATATAGAAATGATTTCTATAATTATAGTTTGGTGACAACACAGCTTAAGTGATATAAATTCAGGAGAGTTTTGTGAGCGAAAGAAAAAGAATAGCGCTGCTTATTGACTGCGCTAATGTTAGTTATAATTCATTAGAAGGCGAACATATAGACAAATAAAAATGCCATTACCATAGTCTTCCATTATCACGTGCGCATGAATTCGGTGCCGATTTAGAAGCTGCAAAACTTACCAGTGACCCACTGGGTCTGGCCTCTGCACTTGAAAAAATAGAACACTATCAGGGAAACTGGATTGAAAAAATATTTATCCCCTCCCGACGCATGTACCAACCTGCCTTCCTTCGTACGCATCCTTTAATGGTAGACAGAGTAAACCGCCTCAGGGAGCTGGCAAAGCAAATGCATTCTTCAGGGCACCCCTTCGACTCCATTGAAAAACATAACTGGGTTTAATTACTTCCTCCGACCATGCACCGCAACGACGATTTCCCGAATTACGGCATTAAAGTAAAGTGATGTTTATGTTTAAATCAAAGATAATGGTTGGTGAGAAAGTCGCACAGATCAATGCACTAAGTGTAATACAGCTTGGTGATTACACTTTTGGCCGGCCGTCAAGGATCACTGCTACAGCACGATTAGGCCAGGGTAAGGTAATCGATATCGAACGCGAAGTTAAACTGGGCGGCTCAATACATTCAAAGGGCGTGATGATTCTTTCTTCGTACCTGGCAAAACCGTTATGCAAAAGATCAGCCGATATCCTTATCTGCCAGCCTTGTATTTGAGCAGTCCTACGGTTTTGTTGAAGGTGACAGTGCTTCCGTCGCCGAACTTTGTGCGCTGCTCTCTGCGCTTTCTGACATACCTATCAAACAGAATTATTCAGTGACCGGTACAGTTGTCAATTATTCGTTATCGTTGATAGTCAGTACTCAAAACGACATGTAGAATCGTTAATTAGTCAGCAAAGTGAGTATGCCGTTTGCCAGATTGCAGATCTCTCAAGTGTGGATGAAGTTCTCCTGTTATTGCAAAGACACTCACCAGGGTTACTTGTACTGACTGAAGATAGCCGGTTGATTGACAATGAGCAGGCATTACAAAATCTGATTAATTCACTGGAAAGTGATATTTTGTTGATACATTAAAAGCAAGCTGAGTGAGTAAAACGAAAACGCCATCAT
The DNA here is from genome assembly GCA_033791485.1 of Desulfobacterales bacterium. Lineage (GTDB taxonomy): Bacteria > Desulfobacterota > Desulfobacteria > Desulfobacterales > JAUWMJ01 > JAUWMJ01. Next base: position 6,032 of record JASJGP010000550.1, read on the forward strand.
CGGATCACTGGTCAGCAAAAGTCACTCGAAAAAGTGATGCGCTTGATTTGGAAGAAGGGATATTTACCTGGAAAGATGCAAAGAAAATTGCTTTGTCACTAAAACAGTCAGCAGACACCAGCACACGTCGCAAGTCAGCGCCATTTCGCTCCGCCATGTCAATGCTGGTCTTTTATATCAATCGTGCAGGCAAAAACCTGAATGATGATCAGAAAATTATTCTGCAGCAAGCAAAGAATGAATTACGAAAACTTTACGGTAAGTCCTCATAACAGTAAGTTAAGAATGTTTTCCAGTGTAGTGTGCGCCGTGCGTACCGTAAAAATTCTTACTGGCTGGGATATTGGTGCGCACGGCGCACACTACTAT
>JASJGP010000551.1:0-2715 GCA_033791485.1 Desulfobacterales bacterium
TGGCTTTACCCAAAAAAGCATTTCTGATTCCAAAACCTCACAGCTGATTGAGGCTATGATCGGGTTTAAACACCTGATCGGGTTGCGGGACGCCCATAAAATTATAAGTTACTATTTTATCTGATATAAAACGGCTTCCGGGACATTCTGAAGTCCTTATGTTAATCAAAAAGCATATTTTTTAACATGCTAATATCATAATAAATTTAACTTCCTTCCAATTTCAAGTCGGAGAGAGAAAACGTAGGGGCCGCACCCGCACTCTTGACAGATGAAAAATAAACATCAAAAACTTCTTTCCTGGCGCAAGGCAAAAGGTTGTACTCTCAACTGCAAGTTAGATTTAGACAGATTATAAAAACTAAAAGAAAGAGATAGGTTTGATGCAAAATGGATAACAAACGGTTTTGCAAATCAAAATGTAGTGTGCAAGTTACGAGATAAACGAACTTTTGATTTCCTTAAAAATGAGTTCGGTATTACTCAGGATATCGACTAATTAGTTACGTGAAATCACATGAAGCTATGATTTGGTGAGGTTATAAATGGACAGATACCTTGTCAAAACCGGTAGCTGTCAGATCAAGTCTGAATTATTACAGATATATTCACAATCGAAAGCCAGTGCTCCAACCCATAAATAAAATCTAAGCTATTTCAATTTATAGCTCCAAGAGTTTTTTTGCCAAACCGTGCAGCTCTGAGTTTGCCAATGCAACTACTTTCTTCTTGACTGTCCGAGAGTAATACTCCTTTTCAGTTTTATTTAGGGGGAGGCCTTCCAGCTTTTTCTTGAACAGTTCCTTCTGCTTTGGTGAAAAAACTTGCGAAAGTGCGTACTCCATAGAAAATTCCAAAAATTTATCTTTTCGCTGTCTGTCTTTATCAGCCTTTTTTTCAAAATAAAGTTCAAACAGTCCCCTCAGACGTTCTGGATCAAACTCTAAATCATTATATTTTAGAGTTTGGTTATTAGACAAATAATTTTTCCATGTCTTAACCAATGCTTTATCTTCATTACTAAGACTTTTTTTAAGCTTGTTCCACCATGGGAAAGAAAGGTGATAATATGAGTAAAGAGACCCAGACAAGAGCACCAATCGGTGAAAGCGGTTTTTCTGCTCTTTGTTCTTCAATAGTTGTTCAACCCGTTCTGGAGCAAACTGATAACTTTCAGCTGCATTTGCAAGCAACACGGGGAAACCTTCCCAAAGCCGGGTGTCATGGCTTTTAACTACCTCTGCCAGGGTTTCGTTGACATTCAATTCTTCGCTTGGCTCAAACATTGGAAGGCCAAGTTTCGATAAACTGTCCAATAGTTTTCTGTCAGTCATAGAGCCCCTTCTCTCGTAAATTACCCAAGAAAATATCGATATGCGGTCTTAATCGATCTTGAGCCACATCATAGCTAACCAATTCATGAAAATGTTTGATAAGCCTTTCTATATCAATTTCTGCCCGGTGCACTTCGACCAATCCCAGGCAGTCTTCAAAATCAACATTGCTTCCTCGCATTAACTTGCTTGATATCAAGTCATAATCGTTCAAAATGCCAATATAAAGGTGCGATAATTCCATCAGGATAGAGTGCCTTCCCTTTTCAAGAGGGGAATTTATAAGCTCTGTTGTGTGAATAAAATTGCCACAAAAAATGTCATACCGGATAATCTCCCCTTTTCGTTTCCATCCCGAGGCGGTTATCTGTTCGTAGCCCAGCTCCTCTAATCGTTTCGTCAGGTAATCATGCTCTCTTTCATCGGGAGCCATGAAGTCGACATCTTTGGTCGAAAATTTCACCCCGATCAAGGTCATAGCTGTGCCGCCACAGGCAATCAGGTGGACCTTACGTTTAAGGAAGTGGTTCCAATCTTTAAGAATGTCGATCAGCCGATCTTTGTTTAGTCTATATTCCATTTGTAGTTTTTTATACAAAATAATGTATTTAATAATGCAATAAATTGTATCTATTTATACAATATAACTTTATAACTGTCAATAAACAAGTTCTCATCGTTACCGCCTGCGGTGATTCGTTAGACTATAAATTTTTTGAAGCCGTTCAATCTTCCTACCAAGTCAAAAACTTAGTCCTGTCAGTCTTTCCTTCAGCTTGTACTATTTTGTACAATAATTTGTAGAATTATATACAAATAGTTGTAGTTAATTATACAAACTTCTTTGTTATTGATAGGGATTTTCTACATAAAAGGTTTTTTATCATTCACATACGTTTAGTAAAACATACCCTGTACAAATTCATATCATGATTTTCAGAAAAATGGGTTGGGGGGCGCCCTTAAAATTATAAGTTCCACATTATTACTAAGCTCTTCAAAATTCAATATTTGAATATTGACCACCCTTTGTTTTATAAAAAAAGATGGCTTTTAACGCCCTACCAAAATCGATTAAAGAAAATTGATCTTCTTTTTTCTTGTATCCGCCTGTTCTTATCCCTCTTTCAAAAATTGATCAGTCTTTTTGCAAAACTCTTATTTTCAGGGAAAAGTCATTCACTTATAGAGCTTTCAAAAATGCTGAACTGTTCCAAGCAAACTGTACTGCGCCTTGTTGATGATATCAGAAGATCATACGGTGTTGATATTGAAGAAATGAAGGAGGGAATAAGAAAGTCTTTGTGTCCCTTTAATGAGATGGCGTTTCCATACCCAATTCTTTCCTTGAACAGCAAAGGAACGTTTACCTACAATACAG
>JASJGP010000552.1:0-6269 GCA_033791485.1 Desulfobacterales bacterium
AGGGGATGCCTTCTAAAATCGCCTTTTTAAGATATGAAGAAGGAACAGTCATCAGGCCGGGAATCGTGTTGTGATGAGCATGAATCATTTCCTTTCTTTTTTCAGGAATCAGGTCTGCTCTTACAAACTTGCCAAGGCCCAGGATATCAGGCTCATTGGCCTGAATATTACCCCCGGGGACATCGAGGTTCCCGCAAATGGCCATCATGCAAACAAGACTGCGGCAGATATCAAAAGAGTGGATGTTTTGTTCGATGGGATTTCCCCATCCAAGGGCAGCAGGTTTGGCTTCGGCATAAAGCCTTGCGCCTTTACGGATGAGATCGGCCGGAACCCAGGTAACTTTTGACATTTTTTCAGGGGTGAAGTTTTTTACATGAAAGGCAAGCTCGTCAAAACCGTGAGTCCATTTTTCAACAAACGCTGTGTCATACAGCTTTTCTTCAATAATAACATTTAAAAACGCCAGGGCAAGAGCGTTGTCGGTACCGGGTTTTAGTTGCAGCCACATTCTTGCTTTGCGAGCCATTTCGGTTTTTCTCGGATCTATTACGAGAAGCCGCGTTCCCTGCTTTAGCTGTTCAATAAGCAGGCTGCATATTTCACCTTCTTCATTGGTGCTGGTAATATTACTTCCCCAAAGCATGATAAGCTTGCTTTTATGGTGGTAATCCGTGACCGGATAAAAGCCGCAGGTGTGATAACCGCTTACTTCACGGGGTGCGTGGCAGACATCCTGCACGGCAACCACATTCGGAGATCCAAAGATATTGGCAAGTCTGATTAAAACAAAATGCTCCAAGCCTTTGGGCATACCCTGGCAGAAAGCGACCGCCTTTTCTCCATGTTTTTCCTTAATCCTGAGCAAATTATCAGAGATTATAGTAATAGCCTCTTCCCATTCAATTTTTTCCCACTTTCCCTCCCCACGTTTTCCTGTTCTTTTTAAAGGATGCTTTAGCCGTGAAGAGTGAGTGAGACGATCGTAGGATGCCAGACCTTTGGGGCATATGTAGCCTTTATTCAAAAAGCCGTCCGGGTCTCCTTTGATTTTGACAATTGCATTATCCTTAACTCCGACTATAAGTCCACAACCGCCTTGATCCATTCTGGCACAGTGTGTCTTTATCCAGCTTATTTTATCTGTCATAACATGAACCTCGTTTTAAATTAAATATGTCGTGATCGTGTTACAATATGTCTGAGCAGGGCACGCCCAAAAAAGCATAAAATTTACAATTAAGGTAGCAAATCAGCCTGCAACTTTAACAATGCTTGAGGCAGGAACAAGTTGGACCTTTTTTTTCAGTTCAGGAAGCTCTTGGCTAAGAATTTTATAAGTAATTTTATGAGGGTGAGCAATCCCCACAGCCACACCCTTTCGTTTTGCAATTCTGACAAGCTGCCTTAACTGTTTTCGAATAAAATCAGGATCCGGGATATGATCAATAAAAACATCCCTTTGAGCAAACGGAATCTGCAACAGGCGGGCAGATGGCTCGCATACGGTCTTTGCTGTGGAACGACTGTCGATAAAAAACAGGTTTCGTTGTTTCAGAATAGAAAAAATTTGATACATCTGTGTTGAAACTGTGGTCATCCTTGAACCCATATGGTTGTTGACGCCTTTAATCGACGGAACGTCATCCAGATCCTTTCTGAGCTGTTCTATGAGTTCGTCTGGAGACATAGATGTGAGGAGTGCTCCGGGACCGGGGTTGACTGAAGGGTATTCAATCGGCTCCATGGGAAGATGAAGCATAATGTCATATCCTTTAGCCGCTGCCGCCTTTGCAATCCTTTTTGTAAAAGGGCCGTGTGGAAGGACTGAAAATGTAAAAACACCATCAAGGGCGAGAAATTTTTTTGCTATAAACCGGTCATAACCCAGGTCATCAATGATAATGGCGACTTTGGGCAATTCATCCGGCAGTATGATTTCCGGTTGTAAAGGCGGTTTTTCGGGAGGTATTTCTTGTTCCGGGTAGATCTCAAAAGTTGGTATTTGGGTAATCGGCGGTTTTTGTGAAGGGGGTATAGGTTTAACAGGCTCCTTGCGCAACATTAAATGATGAGTAAGAAGCCCGGCTAGAAAAACTAAAAGAAGAAGAATGGCAAACCCGAAAAAAATCTTTATAAGAGAAGCAGTTAAAGAAGTTTTTTTCGGGCTTTTTTTTCGGGCTTTTTTTTTAGCTCTTTTTTTTTTAGTTTTTCTTTTTACCATGGAAGCCCGTCACATCAACTTTGAAAGCCTTTGGTCTTGCGTAAAATGGAAAATTATTTTTGCGCGAACCCTTTAAACAAATCATAACCAACAAGGAGATCAAGTGCACGCATAATCTGGTTGTCTGATTTAAGATGCTTGGCATCAAGGGGGCCAACCATGTGCTCTGCCTCACGCTTTTTAGAGCCTTTCTTTTTACCTTTTTTATTATCGGAATCAGGCTTTATGTCTTCAGTATCATCAGACTTCGGTTTCAGATGATTTTTCAGATCTTTTTCTTTATAAAAGCGCTGACCATCATCCTCTGAGTCAGGCTCATCTGCAAATCGGTGCTTTACAACGACATCCGGCTCAATCCCCTTTGCCTGGATTTCCCGTCCGCTTGGAGTATAGTATCTTGCTATGGTCAATTTAAGTCCGTAGCCGTCTCGCAGTGTTTCAACCGTCTGCACAGAGCCTTTACCAAAAGATGTTGTTCCGAGCACAAGGGCTCGCTTGTGGTCCTGAAGCGCTCCGACAACGATCTCAGAGGCGCTGGCACTGCCTCCGTTAATAAGGGCTACAATAGGATAAGTCCGTTTAACAGTATTGGGATTAGCGGAAAATTCTCTGGTATTTCTTTCAGTTCTGCCCTTAATGGATAAAATAATACCATCTTCAAGAAAAATATCTGAAACTTTAATTGACTGATCTAAAAGCCCCCCTCCATTGTTACGAAAGTCAAGAACAAGTCCTTTTAAAGAAACATTGCCAGCTTCGGGGCCTGATTCGAGTTTGGCGAGCGCCTCTTTGAGATCGTCAGTTGTGCTTCTGTTGAAATTGGAAATCCGGATATATCCGTATCCGGGTTTTAAAATGGCTGATCTTATGCTCCTTATAGGTATGACATCACGAATAAGTGTGAATTCAATCGGCCCGGTCGCCCCTTTACGCTGAATGGTTACAACAACGGTGGTGCCTTTCGGACCTCTCATCATTTTTACAGCTTCGCGCAAGTCATTAGTCGGCTTACCATCCACTTTGACAATTCTATCCTGGGCTTTTATTCCGGCCTTATAAGCAGGGGTTCCCTCTATCGGCGAAATCACGGTAACAAATTTGTCCCGCATTGTTATATGAATACCGATTCCCGTAAACTCGCCCTTTGTATCAATACTCAGATCCTGGAAAGCCTCGGGTGGCAGCAGCGAAGAATGAGGATCAAGACTTTGAACCATTCCCTGAATCGCCTTGTGAATGAGTTCCTTTGAATCAACTTCATCAACATAGTTTTTCTCTATTATTTCAAGCACATCAGAAAAAACCTTGAGGCTTTTGTAAGTCTCTTCACTTTTTGCCTCAAGATCACCGTAAAAACCTGTCCCCATTGTCAGAAAAACAACGGTAATTGTTACGGCCAGCCACAGTCTTATGTGCTTTATTTTTTCTATGATCATTATATTAACCTCCTTATACCCTGCTTTGTACTCGTCGTTCACACCCATTCGAACAAAAATGTCTTTCTTGATTTTGTAAGTGTTAACATCTGCGGTGTCTGTGAACGCTTACCCGGCTTTTAACCACTCAAGCGGATCTACCGGCTTCCCGTGATGGCGGACTTCAAAATGCAAATTAGGGCCTGTCAGCGAACCTGTGTCACCAACAGTAGCAATAACTTCACCGGTTTTTATTTCGGCCCCCTTGGCCATGTGGACTTCTTCAAGATGTGCATATAAGGTGTAGTAACTGCCCCCGTGATCTATGATTATCATATTCCCGTAACCTTTAAACCAGCTGGAATAAATTATTTTCCCATCACCTACGGCGGCAACCGGTTCGCCCCTTGTTGCTCTGATATCTATGCCGCTGCAAAAATTAGTTACGTTAAGCTTATTATTTTTATATGTACCAAAAAAACGTATTATTTTACCCCTGACAGGCATTTTAAGCAACCCTTTAAAAGCTGGAAATGAAGATTTTTTATCCTGATTATCCTGCTTCAATTTCATGCTTAACGATTCTATTGTTTGATCTAAATCTTTTGCGGTTTTTTTATAAGAGTAAAGAGCTGCAAGTTCATAAGACTTCTTTGAACGGATTTTCTTAAGAAGTTTTTCGCGATTTTTTCTTTTTTGAGCCATCGTTGCGATTTGTTTATTAATACCTGCTTTAAGAGAAACCTTTTTAATTTGTTGCTGATTCAAACTGTTAAGCACTTTTTTAAGGCGGACTTTATCCTCTATGAAAGCTTTTCTTATTTCTTCGTCATATTCAAGTATCCGCTCTAAAACCATTTTTCTTTGAACCAGTTCGTGCATAGACTCAGCCGTGACAAGAAGGTGCAATTGTCCCATTTGGTTAATCTTATAAAGCGCAACAAGTCGCATAGCAGCATAGTCTTCAGTCGATTCTATTTTTTTTGTTAGTTTTTTGTATTCATTTGTTGTCTTTGAAATCTTTTTTTCAAGAGCCGAAAGTTCGGCCTTGTTGACGGAAATTTGTCGTTTGGCCTTGTTTAATGAAAAATCAATTTTGTCTATACTATGTATTGTTGTGCTTTCCTTTCTGGAATATTTTAAAACCTCGGCTTCACTTTTATCTATTTTCTTTTCAACAACGTCTGCCTTTTTTTTAAGCCGGTCAATTTCTTTCTCTTCAAGACCAAAAGCAACAGGAAGTAAAAAGAAAACAAGAGGTATAATAACTAAAAAGATAACTCTAAAATTTTTATTTTTTTTGTTCATTACTCGTTACTCGTCGCGTGTTACTCGTTGCTCGATAATGGGTGCTCGTAAAAAGTCCGATTTAGACGGTCTCGTAATCCGCCGCAGGCGGATCAAATTCCCCCGCTAAAAAGCAGCGGGACAAGAAGGGCGTGCAAATTTTGTAATCATGAGTCGTACTTGTCGTACGTTGAATGATTGCGAAATGCAGCACAACTTAGAAGTTGGACTTTTAACGAGACCGTCAAGGTTATATTCTTAAAAACTGTTTCAGAGAAAGATAGCATCCTAACCATCCCACAAGCATACTGCTTATTACTATTGAAAAAAAGACCGCTGGAGGAAGAAATCTTATTTGGAAAGAGCCCGGAAGGAATCCTTGTTTAACATTTGAGGCTATTATAATAAAAGTAACAAACAGGATGCCAAGCCCAATGATTCCTCCGAGTATACCCTGGATAAGGCCCTGAATATAAAATGGGGTTTTAATAAAACTGTCGGCAGCGCCAATAAGGCGCATTATCTCAATTTCTTCTCGCCTTGAGTAAAGCACAAGGCGAATTGTATTGGCAACGATAAATATGGCTGCCATAAAAAAAAGACCGCCAACTCCATATCCTGTTAATCTGAACAGGTTGACAATATTTGTAAATCGTCCAAGCCATTTCTGGCCGTACTCCACATCGTCCACATATGGAAGCGATCCAATTTTATCTGACAGGGTTTCAACTTTTTCCCAGCTTTGCGATGAAGGGATCATGCGGACTTCAAAGGCATCGGGAAGCGGATTTTCCTTTAAATCCTCAAGAAGTGAAATTTGTGATTTAATTTGTCGTTTTAGTCGCTCAAGAGCGTCTTCTTTGGAAATAAATACAGCCTCCGAAACCCCATACATTTCTTCAAATTTCTTTTTTATATCCGGAATCCTTGCTTCAGAAGTATTTGTTTTAAGATACACAATAATCCGTATACCTTTTTTCCAATGGTTGATAAGATCATTTGTATTAATGAAAAATAGAGCAAAAACACTGACTATAAGGATTGACAGAGCTATTGTGATAATAGTTACTGCATTTAAAAATCCGTTTTCCCGGATATCCTTTATCGCCCGTTTATAAAAAAGCCTAATCATTTCTCAATCTGACTCCATATTTATCTGTCATAATAAACTAACCGCTAATGGCTAATATCTTTTTACATGACCATTAAATTTGATAAATTCATATAAAGTATCATCGATGGCTAAGTAGAAAGTTCCATATACCCCCGCTAAAAATTGATGGCGTCGTAGAAAGTCCCATCTACTGCGTTACAGCGGTTTTTCAGAAACTCGGCTACATGTT
>JASJGP010000553.1:0-6723 GCA_033791485.1 Desulfobacterales bacterium
AATATCCCATAAAAACCGAACTTGTCAAAACCTTTGATATCTTGCCATTATCACAACATTAAGTCAATTACAGATATCTAATTCATACCATAGAATATCACCAATCTGTGTTATGTTATGGCTATTTCGAAAAATAAAAGGCAGCTCGAAAGCCACCCTTTATTTGTGACAAAATGTGACAAAAACTGATTTTTTTTATTTTGCTTCTATTGTTTATACAATCGGAAACATTGAAAATCATATTATTTTATAATGTTAGATAGTTACCACGACCCTTTGAAACTGAATGGGGTTCAAGAGTCGTCCCGCTTATCAGCGGGATTGCCCCGCCCATAATTATTAAAAACTTGAAGCTCAATACAGTGGTGAGCCTTTTTAAAATACTCAGTCCTTCCAAAAACCGACAAACTGATTTTATCTATTAATTCCATCTTTCTTGTTTCATCTTCTATGTTGATATACGGCACTTTGACACCTTGAACAATCATTGTTTCCATGTTGCCTTTTTCAAGCTGTTTCCTAAATTTTTCAGCTCTTTGCAAATTTTTAAAATAAAACCTTTTCTTATCTATAAACGCGCTAAATAAGTCCGAAGTATTTTCGGCTTCATCTAAAAAAGACAGTATAAAATCAAGACATTCAAGAAAATCGTCGCTTTCATTTTCCATTTTTTCAAAAAAATCACATAAAAAAAATATCTTATTTTCAGCAATTTCATTAACTGTATTTCTAAGTTTGACCTTAACAGAAATTTTCAGTTTTTCGGAAACACCTGTATCGATTGCATCAGATACCCTTTGATCAATCTTCCGGTGAATATTCAGCCGGGATAAGAAGGGGCCGGCTGCCTCATATGGCATTTTTACACTAAGAGTGCCTTTATTGTCAGGAAGATGTATAGTCGATTCAATCTGCCCGGAGGAAAGATACTCCAAAACCTTTTTTTCATCTTCTCTGCAATAATTATGGCTTTCCAGGAGATCTTCCAGTTTGGCCTGAATCTCTTCATCAGGAAAAAATATAAGCTCTATTAAAGAATCTCTTTCGCAGTCGGAATTATCAGCAATTATTTTTTCAAGCTCATTTATGCAGGGACTTGAAAATGTCGAATCGATAAAGTGCATTACGTCGCTGTCTATATGTATTCCTTCTCTAAGGATCTTAACGATTCTTTCAGCAAGCAATATGCATTTTTCATCAACGTTCATAACGTAAAAGATATGTAACTGGTACCTTACCAAATAAGAAACTAATGCGCTTCTGCCCAGTTTTCTCCACATGCCACGTTTACCTTAAGGGGAACTTTAAGCTCCCAGACTCCTTCCATAATTTTTTTTACAAGCTTTTTTACAGTATTGAGTTCGTCGGGCGGTACTTCGAAAATAAGTTCATCGTGTACAGACAAAAGCATTGCAGATTTTAATTTTTTTTCCTTAAATGTTTGGTCCATTTTTATCATGGCAACTTTAATCAGGTCGGCCGCAGAGCCCTGAATCGGGGTGTTTATAGCTATTCGCTCGGCAAACTGGCGAATGTTTCTGTTTGGACTGTTTATATCCGGAAGGAGACGGATTCGGCCGAGCAAAGTGCTTGTCTGTTTTGTTTTTATGGCTTCCTCGATGGTACTGTCTATATATTTTTTAACACCCTTATACCTTGCAAAGTAGTTGTCTATGTATGTTTTAGCCATCTTCCGGCTTATTTCGAGCTGCTTTGAAAGGCCAAAGGGACTCATACCGTATATGATCCCAAAATTTATCGCCTTGGCCTGCTGCCTTAGTTCCGGTGTAAGAAATGACGGAAAAACCTGGAAGACCTCTGCTGCCGTACGCATGTGAATATCCTCATCTTCCATAAACGCTTTTATCAGGATTTGATCATCGGAACAGTGAGCCAGTATTCTAAGTTCAACCTGGGAATAATCGGCAGACACAAGATGCCATCCTTTTTTAGGCACAAACGCCCTGCGTATTTCCCTTCCCTCATCCGTCCTGATGGGAATATTCTGAAGATTAGGATCTGAGCTGCTCAGGCGTCCTGTAGCAGTAACAGTCTGATTAAAGGAAGTATGGATACGGTCTGTCTCCGGATGTACCAGATCAAGCAGCGCATCCGTATATGTTGATTTTAGTTTGGCCAGAGTTCTGTGTTTAAGTATCAGTGCGGGAAGCTCATGATTTACGGCAAGCTCGGTCAAAACATCAACGTCTGTTGAAAAGCCTGTCTTTTTTTTAGTCTTCTTTCCGGTGGGCAGTTTAAGCTTATCAAAAAGAATATGCCCGAGCTGCTGGGTGGATTTTATATTGAATCTTTCCCCTGCAATCTCATATATGCTTTTTTCAAGCGTCCCGAGCTTTATTTCAAATGTCTTTGACAGACTGTGAAGCTTATCTTTATTAACACATATTCCGGTCATCTCCATTTTCATTAAAACAGGCACAAGGGGCATTTCAACTTCTTCAAGAAGTTCCGTCAAACCCGCCTTGTTTAACTCCGGGCCTAAAACATTGCAGGCCATTAGTGTAATATCAGCATCTTCACATGCATAGGGGACTGCTTTTTCTATAGGAACCTGTGCAAAACCGGAAGCATTTTTACCTTTTCCGACAACTTCCTTGTATGTAATTGTTTTATGATCCAGAAAATCGAGGGCAATCTGATCCAGGTTGTGTGCCCGTTTTGATGGGTTAATCAGGTAAGATGCCAGCATGGTATCAAAAACAACACCCTCCAGATTTATTCCGTGACGGTCAAGAACTATCCAGTCATATTTTATATTCTGGCCGATCTTTTTAATATCCGGGTTTTCAAGCAGCGGTTTTAAAAGGTTTAAGACGTCTTTAAGTGGAAGCTGCTCAGGCATATCGGGGTAATCATGGGCGCATGGAATATAAAAAGCTTCATCGGCTTTCATGGAAAATGATAATCCTACAAGATTTGCTTTCATAGGGTTTTTAGAGGTCGTTTCGGTATCAATGGCGAAAACCTGTGCTGTCCTCAGCCTGGAAATAAGATCTGAAAGTTCTTTGATGCTATGAACCCATCGGTAATCCTTTTTGCTTAAATCCGCCTTTTCAGGAAACGTTTTTTGCAACTGTCTGAATTCCAGGTCTTTGAACAACTTTGACAGTTTCGCATTATCCGGCTCTTTGAATTCAAATTCCAGTGGGCTAAATTCCAGTGGCACAGAGGTATTTATTGTAACAAGCTCACGGCTCAAGAATGCCTGTTCCCTGTATTTTACCAGGTTTTCATGTTGTTTTTTCTTTGTTATTTTATCGACCTTTTCATAAAGATTCTTCATGCTCCCAAAGGTTTTGATCAAAGACAGTGCGGTTTTGGGGCCAATTCCTGGTACGCCGGGGATATTATCCGCTGTATCGCCGGAAAGTCCCATGACATCAATCATCATGGAAGGTTCCACCCCATTTACTTCCATGATGCTTTTTACATCAATGGTCTTATCCTTCATCGGGTCCCAGATAATAGATTTATCGGTTACAAGCTGCATAAAATCTTTATCTCCGGTAACCATGACTACTGAAAATCCGGATTCTTCAGCCATGCGTGCGAATGTGCCTATCAAATCATCAGCCTCAAAACCCTCCATTTCAATAGCAGGTAGATTAAACCCTTCTGTTACCTTTTTTATATACGGCACCTGAACCGACAAGTCTTCCGGCATGGGTGGACGATTCGCCTTATATTCTTTATACATTTTATGCCTGAATGTCGGTCCTTTTGAATCAAAAAACATCCCGATATATTCAGGAGAATGATCTTCGATAAGCTTTAAAAGCATCCGTGTAAACCCGAATACTGCATTTGTGGGAAGCCCCTTTGAATTAGAAAGGCCCCGGACAGCATGATAGGCACGGTAAATATAAGCGCTTCCGTCTATCATATATATTGTTTTTTCATTTTCCATTTAAATTTCTCTCATATTAAAAAATATAAAAAACTAATCACGAAAACACGAAATAAGGAAAAGACGAAATTAAAAACAATATTAATTCGAGCCAATTTTCGCCTGTTGTGAAAGTCTGTTTATTTTGATAACCTGTTTTCATCAAATATGTCAACAATCGCAGAGGATGATCTAATCTTGACAGTCTCAACAGTTAAAACAGAATACAGAAGAAAGTACAGAAAAAACAGAAAATATCTCTGCCACTGCTGCGGGGGAATCTTTCCTTTCTGCTGGACATGCAGGTGTGGCTTTTCTATTTGTCAGGCTTGCATGTATGAAAATGTATGGGGGATGTCATGTAATGGAATAACATGGGAGTGTCCGGACTGCGGCGGTCAAAACGGGTTTGGAAATCAATGATAAACAGAACCCTATGGAGCCATAATTGGTTTTAACCATACCGGGCTTTCAGGGCGTTCATCACCGTCAAAGCGCTTTTTCCACTGCTCATCCGTCAAACCGATTGGTGAAACAAATTCGTAGTAAGGAATCACTGCTCCTGTGCATAATATTTCTTTGCCTTTATATGGATACAGGACATACATAAGTCGCGGTCTTCCAGTGCCTGAATACAGACAGGTGTTTTTTCCCGGCTTAAAATAAACCGGAACGATAAGCGGTGTTTCCCCGTTTGAGCCATGATAGCCGTACCCGTCGCAAAGCATCACTGCTGCCAGTTTTTCACCAAAATCTGCAAGGAAATAGCTATCCTTTTTGCTGAAGCTTACACCTCGAAGCTGTTTGTGCGCAAGCACTTCCAGCCGTTTGCACATGTAGCGCAGGGATATCCACAGCTTCTTTGTATCGATGTTGGTTTCAAGGAGAAAAGCATGATAATCCGGTTCATCATCGTATCTGCCGTTTCCAATATCATTTGCAAATGACAGGATCTTCGCACTGATTTCTTCCCTTAATTCGGCGAAGTCCTCTTTTTTAAAGCTGATATTTCCCAGAGTCCCAAGACTCAAAATAGATCGGTTTATTGCAGATATTTCGCCTGTTGACATATCTGTCAGTATGTCTTCAGGCTGAGGATATTTGTTGTTTTTAATTAGACGGGCAAATATTTTCAGGTCTTTTGTAATAATTTGTTTAGGCGGTATAAAAGCACCACTTAGCTCAAATAGATTCGTTATATCTTCAACGAGATTGCCCAGTCGCTCAAAAAATTCCGGGTCGGGCTCAACAAAGCCGGCCGGGAAATCGCCGGATGGTTCTCCAGATGATTCTATGGTGTAAAGAACATTCTCCCCGACCTGACACTCCCTGGTGTGTCTGAACTGTACCCATCCTGAAAGAACTGTATTGCAGTTTTTGGCCTTCCATGGTCTGCTACTCATAAATTCCGGTGCGTCATGCTCGGCATCATCAATAAGTGCAGCCAGGCAGCTTAAATACCGGGTATAGAGGCTTTCAGATTCGATGATCGGTTTAAAATCCTTTATTGTCTGAAGAAGATCTTTCCGGTCTTTAAACACGTCAGATCCAAGCTGTTCCACGGCAAAGTCGGAACCAAGAGCTGCGCAAATTTCAAGGCCCCCTGGCCAAACTTGGTGCTTTTTCTGAAAACCGGCGGTTTGCCTGAATAAAACCATATCCGGTATACGAAATGGAGAAATAATTTTAAAATTTCTGAAATTGGCTGCTGTCGAATTGTCTTGTACATGCCCAAACCGGTCGTCTATCTTTAGCCAGTCTTCCGAATCCGCCACTTTTTTGACAAGATATTCTCTTACTTTATTAAGGTCACCAGGCCTGTCTCTTGTAATCTGAGAAGCAAACAGCAAATCCCAGTCATTCGGCTGTCCTGCCAATTCCCGATAATATCTGAAAAACTTTTCTATCTTCTTTTGTTTTGAAAAACTTTCAGCGTATGAGGCATTTAAGGTTTTACCCAGCATCAGGATGGAAAGAAGCTCTTCATCATTTTCCACACGGAAGGGAATCGACTGAAACCAGGTCAGCACCATAAAATAGCGCCTGAGCAGTTCTGATTGTGTATAAAGCCCACGGGGTCTGTAAATCGAATAATCAAGAGTCATAAATTCAGAATCTAAAACGCCTGTCCACTCGGGCATTTCGATTCCTTCTCCTGAAACTATCTTGTTTACTTCGTTTTCGACGATCCTGCTTAAGTGCTCATCAAATTTGATGTCCGTATCCCCCAAAAGCTTAACAGCTACAGCAATTACGATCTGTGCACGTCTCCGGGCGACATCCATTAGCATAGCGAAATTATTATCCAAATCATCTACATTTGACTTTTCTCCCCTGTTTTCCAAAACCTTTTTATCTTCAGGCTTATCTTCATGGACTTTGTCAATTTTTTCTTCTTCCGGTGCTATCTCCAACCAGATCAGCTTTAAAATATCCAGGGCGCTGCTGGCATTTACCTGCTCCATGTCTGCAATCGACTGCCTAAACAGCACATGGAAAGCACTCAATACAGTATCGGAAGTTATAAAAATGGAGGAATTCGGATTTAGATATGGTTCGAAGATCTGGCGATAACCCTGGTGTGTAATAAGAATCTTATCACGGTTGAGTTGCTCGGCATCGTATGTAACTCTTGGTTTTTCTGTGCTTTTTTTCTGCTCATCCTCCTGAATATGATCATACGACACAGATAATCCGCCCATGACATGAATGAGCAGGAAAATAATCGCTAAAAGTAAAATTGTAAAAAAACGTTGCACAGCCGCTATCCTTTTCCCCCGTGCTCTATACTGCCAATGGAAAGAATATCTTCAAGT
>JASJGP010000554.1:0-3650 GCA_033791485.1 Desulfobacterales bacterium
CCCATGTTCCCATGTTCATGTTCCCCCCGCCGTTAAAACAGGGATTGACCATATTTTGCACAGGGCTTTCCGGCGCCGGCAAATCCACCATCGCCAAGGTTCTCTACTCAAGGTTTCTTTAAATTGGAACAAGGCCGGTCACCCTTCTTGATGGAGACATCGTCCGAAGAAACCTCTCTTCCGAACTCAATTTTTCCAAGGAACACCGGGATATCAACGTAAAACGCATCGGATTTGTCGCTTCGGAAATTACCAAAAACCGTGGTATCGCCATCTGCGCACCCATCGCTCCCTATGAAAAAACCCGTGCTCAGATCAGGCAATCCATCGAAGCCCACGGCGGATTCTTTGAAGTCCACGTGTCCACTCCCATCACAGAATGTGAAAAAAGGGACCGAAAGGGCATGTATGCCAAGGCGAGGGCAGGGCTTTTAAAAGGGTTTTCCGGCGTGGACGACCCCTATGAAGACCCTTCCAACCCGGAGCTGAGAATCAACACAACCGATCTGACCCCGGACGAAGCGGCCCAGGAAGTCCTTCTCTACATCAGTCAAAAAGGGTATATTTAATTTTTTTTGGTGGATAAGTAATTTGACATAGAGAATAATAAGGATTATTATTGGTATAATTATAACCATAATAAGGATAATATTATGCGAATAAAAAACTATTTATCTTCCACACAGCTTTCGAAAAATACTGCCGCAACATTAAAATCCATTGAAAATGGGGAGAATGATAAATTAATCATCCTGAAAAATAATTCTCCCAAGGCAATCCTCATGTCCTTTGAATCTTATGAAGCAATGGAAGAAGAAATCGAAGATCTCCGTCTGACAGCCCTTGCACTGTCCAGGATTCAAAATTTCAATCCTGAAGAAATTATTTCCCATAAAGATATGATGGATAAATATGTAAAATGACCTGGGAAATCGTCTATCATAAAGATGTAGAAGATGACCTGGAAAGCGTGGGACCTTCTGCCGCAAGAAGAATCATGCAGACAATTGATGAAAAGCTCACCCAGGCTCCTGAAAAATTTGGAGCCCCGTTATCAAATAATCTTAAAAATTTCCGGAAACTAAGAATTGGAGATTTCAGAGTTGTTTATCAGGTGTTTAATAAAAAAGTAATTGTTTTCGTTTTAGCCGTAGGCCCAAGAAGAGACAAAGAGATATATCGATCTGCTTCAAAACGAATTTAACAGCAGCAATGACATCATGACAGAAAAACATTGTTTCCCATTGGAGAAACGCCAAGTGGCGGAGCAAGTGATCTATTAAATTTTATTAACGCCAACCCCGGGAAAAACGCCAGAGAAATTAAAAAAAATATTGATTTTTGGGGCATGCCAAAAACAGGTGGTTATTACTTGACTAACTTGACCTGAATGACTACACTTGGTCTAATGATTCAATGATTTTCAGGAGGGTGTAATGATCATCAACATATCTGAAGCCAAAATAAACCTCTCAAAGCTTGTTGATATGGCATATCACGGTGAAGAGATAATCATTGCCAAGAATAACCTACCGCTTGTTGAGTTGATAATTCATAGACCCAAAGCAAAGCGTAAACTTGGCTTGCTTGCAGGGCAGATTGATATTCCCGATGATTTCATGGAAGAGGATAAAGATATTAATGCCATGTTTTATGGTGAGTAATCGTGAAAATCTTGATTGACACGCATATTTTTTTATGGATGTTGTCCTGCCCTGAAAAAATCAACAAAAAAAGATGCTATGATCTGGAGTCTCCGGCAAATGAAGTTTTCTTAAGCGCTATGAGCATTGCCGAGCTTATGATCAAATCTTCGATTGGTAAAATTAATATTGAGTTTGATCCCATTGAAATGGCAAAGCAAATGCAGATTGATATATTGGATTTTTCAGGCACACATGCGATGGCTCTGGGCAAATTACCATTCCACCATAAAGATCCTTTTGACCGAATGATAATTGCACAAGCCCTTGTCAATAAAATTGCCCTGATGTCTGACGATTCCAAATTTTCAAATTATAACTGCCATATTATTTAATACCACAAACTTAAAGAAACCGATGAACAACCATAACCATAATCCATCTACGCAAATCCGGATTCCATAAAATTATGAAAAACATCTTAGTAACCGGCGGTGCAGGATTCATCGGCACCAATTTTGTCTACTACTGGCTCAATAAATATCCCCAGGACCATATTGTTGTCCTGGATGCATTGACCTATGCAGGTAACAGGGCCAATCTGTCAGAGGCTGAAAAAAATCCCAAATTTGAATTTGTCCCCGGCACTATACTGGACCAGCCCCTTGTGGAATCTTTGCTTAAAAACCACAAAATTGACACCCTGGTACATTTTGCTGCCGAGTCCCACGTGGACAGATCCATTCACGGGCCGGATGAATTCATCAACACCAATATTGTGGGAACCCATGCCCTGCTAAAGGCTGCAAAAAAAGTTTGGCTGGATGAAAATCACCAGTCCCATAGGTTCCACCACATCTCAACCGATGAAGTATATGGATCTTTAAAACCCGATGATCCCCCCTTCACGGAAATAACCCCCTATACACCCAATTCACCCTATGCCGCCAGCAAAGCTTCATCAGACCATCTGGTCCGGGCCTACCACGAAACCTATGGGCTGCAGACAAGTATCAGCAACTGCTCCAACAATTATGGCCCATACCAGTTTCCTGAAAAACTTATTCCCTTAATCATTACCAATATCCTTAACGGAAAACCGCTGCCCGTTTACGGTGACGGAAAACAGATCCGTGACTGGCTATATGTGGATGACCACAACCTGGGGGTAGATCTGATTTTGGAAAAAGGCAACGCGGGAGAAACCTATAACATCGGTGGAAACAATGAGTGGACCAATATTGATATTGTCAAAACCATATGCAATCTAATCCATGAAAGAGTGTCCCGGAACAAAGACCTTTTAAAAAGGTATCCAAACTGCACATCAGCCAAAGGCAATCATCCCCAAACCCTTATCACCCATGTAACGGACAGATTAGGCCATGACCGCCGCTATGCCATTAATGCTGAAAAGATTTCTTCCGAGCTGGGTTATTTGCCCACAGAGTCTTTTGAAACCGGTATCAGAAAGACCCTGGAATGGTTCCTGGACAAGGAAGATTGGTGGAGGCGAATCATGGACGGATCATACAGCAACTGGATAGCTGTCAATTACGATGATCCGAAATAAATACCTTCCACAGAATATAAGTAAGGTCAGAAATAGAAGGAGATGATTGTCCCCAAGATGATGCAATTAGTGGATCCCAAAAAACCTTAAAGCACAGGTTAAAGCAACTAAAAGAATATGATAAAATTGAACTTCGGGGCATACCAAAAACAGGCGGATGCTAAATTTGAACTTTGGATTGAGAATCCTTTCCATCCATCACTGTGCTTTAAGTGTGTAAATTCCGAAGATAATATTTGGTCGGTCAGGGTGAATATGGACTATCGGGCTCTCGCTGTCAGGGAGAAAGATATGGTTATTTGGTATTGGATTGGTGACCGTAAGAAATATGAACAGCTATTGAAATTTCTATAAACCTAAGAGCAAAGCAGGCATCCCCCCCCCTGAGAAATACAACAACGCAGACCTGACTTCAGTTTTCTCTGAGCCAGATG
>JASJGP010000555.1:0-4078 GCA_033791485.1 Desulfobacterales bacterium
CCTATACCCGTGAAAATCTTTATACTCTTTTTAAAACCATCAGAAAGATTGATCCTGATGCGGCGCTGAGAACAACTCTTATTGTAGGGTTTCCCGGTGAAACACAACAGGGTTTTGACAGTTTGATGACGTTTATAAAAGATATCAGGTTTGATCATCTGGGTGTCTTCACCTATTCAGATTCCGAAGACCTTAAATCTCATCTTCTGGAAAATCATATTCCCCGGGAAGTTGCAGAAAAAAGACATGACATGATCATGGCAGCCCAGGCGGAAATTTCAAAATCAGTGAATGAAAAATTATTGGGCAGGACATTTGAAGTTCTTGTGGAAGAAAACCCGGAACAGGGCGTATATATTGGCAGGACCATGTTCCAGGCTCCAGAGGTGGATGGCGTTACATTTATTTATGCAGAAAAGCTTGAAATCGGCACCTTTGTTGATGTAAGAATTACAGAAGCATTTGAATATGATATTGCAGGAGAGATTGCATGACAAAAGGGCTAAAACAAAGAATCATTGAAAGGACAGCACTTGACCTTGAAAAGATTGAAATTGCCCTTGAGCACCATTTAAATCCCAATCTGGAACTGGTAAAAAAGATCGCTTCCCACCTGCTTTTCAGTGGTGGAAAACGGCTGAGACCGCTTTTGATGATTCACAGTGCAAGGCTTTGCGGTTACAACAACGGATTTGAAATTCAGTTTTCCATTATTTTTGAATATCTCCATGCAGCCACCCTTTTACATGATGATGTGGTGGATGAAGCAGATATCCGGCGTGGGAAAAAAGCCGCCCATACAAAGTGGTCTGCTTCTGAAGTTGTGCTGACAGGGGATTTCCTTTTGGCCCGGGCACTTGATATTGCGGCAAAAACAAAAGAACCGGATATTATTTCTGTTATTGCAAAGATTACCCAGGATATGTCCCAGGGGGAAATAGACCAGCTGGGAAAAAAAGGAAAGCTTGATCTTTTGGAAGAAGAATACCTTGCGATCATTGAAAGAAAAACAGCTGTTTTGATCCAGGGAGCCTGTCAGAGCGGTGCCATCCTTGCAAAAGCGGATAAAGAAAAAGAGGATGCGCTGAACCAATACGGGTTTCATATGGGAATGGCTTTTCAGATGGTTGACGATCTCCTGGATTATATGGCAAGTGCTAAAGAGCTGGGGAAAAATCCTGGAGCTGATATGCGCGAGGGAAAACTCACTCTGCCTCTGATTCATAGCCTGGCCAATGCATCTCTTGAGGATAAAACATGGATCAAGGATGTTATAGCGGCACCACGATTTAACCCGGATCAGTTTGAAAAGCTAAAAGAAAAATTAGTTGTATATAAGGGAATCGAATATACAAAGGATAGTGCACAAGAACATGTAAAAAAAGCAAAAGCATGCCTGGATAGTTTTGAAGACTGCCAGTCCAAAGAACTCTTGTGTATGATTGCAGATTATTCCATTGAAAGAAAGGTGTAAGAATGATTTTTATAAAAAAGACAGGGTTCCGCCTCATCATTTTGCTCATTGGTATTTTACTCATATCTGAACTATCCTTTGCCGCCAAAGGGTCTGAGGTTTTAACCGGAGTGACCACGGGTAAAAGAATGATTATCAATCAGAAGATCCAGCAGGCCAAGCAAAAAGCCGTATCAGACGCTTTGGATATTGCAGTTCAGAATGCTTTTGCCGAACTGGTATCAAGACAAGTTTTTGCATCTAACCTTGATTTTTTTTACAATAAAGTGCTTTCCCGTGCCTCGGACTACATCATTACTTATCGAGTCCTTGGGGGAATTGAAAATAAGCGTTATTACCTTGTGGCGGTGGAATCAAAAGTGGATGTTAATCTGCTGGAAAAGACACTGACCGATGCCAGGATACTCAATGCCAATAAGGATAAACCCGTGATCCTGTTTTTTATCGCGGAAAAAACTCCGTCAGATCTTCTGCCCAAATACTGGTGGGGTAACAATCCAACCCCTTACCGATCTCTTGCCGAGGAGGTCATCATCAACAAAATGCTTCAGGATAGATTTATTGTCACTGGAAATGATGTGGAGCGTCCAGATCCTTCCTTTTATAATATTACGTTTAATTCCATCTATGATACAGCTGCTGCCAAGGATCTTGGTCGGGAAATGAAAGCGGACATGATTGTGTTTGGAAAAGCAAGCTCATTGGAAGCGATTAACCGTATGGGTGAAGAAAAAACCTTTAACGCCCAAATCAATCTGGAAGGATACAATGTTGAAACAGGAGAGAAAGTTGTTATATCTCAGATCCAGGCCGTGGCTAAAAGTGATATGGACCAAGAAGGAAATATCCAAGCCATAGTAAAGGCTGCCGGCCTGTCAGCCCAGGATTTGATTGAAAAGATTGATGCATACTGGTCACAGAATTTGCGAAAAGAGCATGCCTTTGATCTCAAAATTGAGGGGAATAATTTTCTGCCCAGGTTTATCGCATTAAAGAAAAGATTTGAACAAATGTCCGGAATTGAGAACATGCAGCCCAAAGAAATGGGAGCAAACTATGCGGTTATGCAGGTTTTTTATAAAGGGAAAGCGTCTCAGTTTGCCGATGCCGTTATGCTGAAAACTTTTGATTCTTTTGGATTGGAAATTTCAGATGCAACAGATAGCTTTGTCACCATCAAATTTATTGAAAAAGAGAAGACCTCTCTGTTTGATGATTCCCAAGGCACTACAACTCCAGCGGAGGAAAACCAGAATACAACAGAATAGGTTTTACTTTCCCTTGACACAAATCAAGACTTTTGGTAATAAAATAGAAAATTCAGGCGCGTAACTCAGTTGGTAGAGTGCTACCTCGACACGGTAGAAGTCGTCAGTTCAAGTCTGACCGTGCCTACCATAAAAATCAAGGACTTACAGAAAACTCTGTAAGTCCTTTTTGATTTTGTGCACCTATTTTTAAAAAAGATCGTACAGGGGCTTTCGAGGGTTAAAATATTCCCTTGATACCAAATAAATGAAAAACTAGGGGTTTCCCTGATTGACAAACCCTGTCAGACTTATTAGAAATCATCATTCGTAAGTAAAATGATCTTGTTAGGATCAAAGACAAAAAGCCTGAGCCTAAATGCGATGCGGGTTGACGTGACGTCTTTTTATTAATCAATAATATTGAAAAGTAATAAAATTATGACAACACCATTAATCGGAATCAGCAAATCCACTATTAAAACAAAAACACTTATCAAGCATGTCGCCCAGACCTGTTTGAATGTATTGGTAACGGGAGAAACAGGTGTCGGCAAAGAAGTCGTTGCTCAAAATCTTTATGTGAATTCCATGAGGGCTTCTAAAAAATTTGTAAAAATCAATTGTGCGGCACTACCGGAAACCCTTCTTGAAAGCGAACTTTTTGGTTACAAAAAAGGCGCCTTCACCGATGCCTGTAGAACTCGGCCGGGAAAATTTCAAACGGCTGACAAGGGGGTGCTTTTCCTTGATGAAATCGGCGATATGCCAATGCCCTTACAATCAAAAATACTTCATATCCTTCAAAGTGGAGAATTCTCCCCCCTTGGATCGGACCGGAATCATAAATCCGATGCCTGGGTAATAGCGGCAACAAACCAGAATCTTGAAGAAAAAATAAAAAACAGAACTTTTCGGGAAGACCTTTTTTATCGGTTGAATATTATTAATATTCACATCCCCCCTCTGCGAAAGCGGAAGGAAGATATCCCGTCTCTCATTGAATATTTTTACAGATCCAATAAATTAGAGTACCCTCAAAGTCAATGCTCTCGACCAGATTCACAAATGCTTACCAAACTTTGCAATTACCCATGGCCCGGAAATGTCCGTCAGCTTAAAAATAGCATAAAAAAACATATGGTTTTTAACTCCTGGGAAAAAATTCTTGAAGAATTGCCAAGGGAAGAATGCCCGCGAACAAGTCCTATTCTCCAGGGAAAAGGACAGATCAACGGCTCAGAACCAGTTATAAATAACCCCACAAAATTTGCATCTCAATTTATCGATCTATCTTCAAGTCCCGATCAGCTGCTTGAAGATTTGTCATTAAAAGAGATCAAAAAGCTTGCTTCGG
>JASJGP010000556.1:0-2988 GCA_033791485.1 Desulfobacterales bacterium
GCTCGCCCCCGCCACGACAACTCCCCACACCCACGCGACAAACACGCGGCCGTGCATGGGAATCGCACCCACCCGGGACGGTTTTAGCGCCCCACACCGGATTTGAAGTCCGGGAGCCTCACCAGTAAGCTGCGCACTTCCATATTTGGAAAGTTTGCATATAATATATTCATTCATTATTTTGTCAATAATTTTATATGATGCTGGGTACTGGGTGCTCGACACTGGATGCTGGATACTCGTTTCTTGATTCTCGTTGAAGAGATATGAATTATAGTTTAATCTTAGTGTCTTTGTGGCTGAACTGTTACCAATGAAAAAAAGTGGAGAAAAACAATGATAAACAAAGACAGGCTGGCAGAAACTTTTAAATTATTAGTTGAGATTGACAGTGTTTCCAGGGAAGAGGGAAAATTTGCTAAAGAAATAAAAAAGGTTTTAGAATCCATGGGAGCCACGACATTTGTTGACAGTGCAGGAGAAAAAACCGGAAGCGATACCGGCAATCTTGTCGCAAAATTCAAAGGTAATGTGTCAGCGCCCCCTTTGCTCATAAATGCACATATGGATACCGTTGAACCTGGCAAAGGGATAAAAGCAATATTAAAAAACGGTATTTTTACCAGCGATGGGTCAACAATACTCGGAGCAGATGATAAAAGTTCAATAGCAGTTATTTTAGAAACCTTAAGAGTGTTAAAGGAGGATGAGCTGCAGTATGGCCCTATTGATCTTGTCCTGACAATTTGTGAAGAGATAGGGCTTTTAGGTGCTAAACATTTTGATTCAAGCCTTATAGATGCAAAATTCGGGTATGCACTGGATGCTACTGATGTAGATGGTATAATTGTCAGGGCGCCTGCGGCTAATAGACTCGAGTTTAGAATACATGGCAAAGATTCACATGCAGGCGCTGCTCCGGAAAAAGGGATCAACGCTATTTTGTTAGCGAGCAAGGCAATTGCCGGGCTTGAAATAGGCCG
This sequence comes from Desulfobacterales bacterium, assembly GCA_033791485.1. GTDB lineage: Bacteria > Desulfobacterota > Desulfobacteria > Desulfobacterales > JAUWMJ01 > JAUWMJ01. Next base: position 984 of record JASJGP010000556.1, read on the forward strand.
TATCGATAAGGAGACAACGTGCAATATCGGCATTATTGAAGGGGGAATAGCAACCAATATCGTGCCGAACCTGGTAACGGTCAAGGGAGAGGTCAGGAGCCATGATAAAGATAAGCTGACAAAAGTGACGGATGATATTGTATCATCCTTTAAAGATATTGTTGAAAGCTTCAGAAAGATTGATTCAAAAGAAGATCTTCCCAGTCTGGAAGTTTCTATTGAAAAAGATTTCTCCAGCACTGATATTCCTGAGGATCATCGTGTTGTGGCGATGGCTGTGAAGGCTGGAAAAAACCTGGGAAGAAAAATAGTCTGCAAAACCTCTGGTGGCGGTGCGGATGCAAATATATTTTTTGAAACAGGTATCATAGCAGGTGTGCTTGGCACAGGCATGCGTGATATGCATACTGTGCGAGAACATGTAAAGCTTGAGGATATGGTTAAAGCAACCGAGCTTTTGATTGAAATCATAAAACTTCATGCGAATAGTTGATTAGGAGATAGCTGATAGCTGATAGCTGATAGCTGATAGTTTAAAAGGATATTTTCCTTTGCTATTTGCTATGAGCTATCAGCTATGAGCTATGATGGTTCTATGCTTGCATATTTTGATTGTTTTTCAGGTATAAGCGGTGACATGACCCTTGGTGCTTTAATAGACCTTGGGGTACCGGCTGAATGGCTGCAAGAGAGACTTAAAAAATTACCCTTAAAAGCTTTTGACATTACGGTTGAACATATACTGAGAAACGGACTCAAGGCTCAAAACGTATATGTTAATGTGAAAGATGATGGAAAGACCAGGGATTATGAAAAAATTAAATTATTGATAGAAGCAAGCCCATTATCTGAAGGTGTAAAAAATAGAAGCCTGGAAATCTTCCAAAAAATTGCAAATGCGGAAGCAAAAATACACGGGAGTTCCGTAGAAAAAGTCCATTTCCATGAGGTGGGTGGGATTGATGCAATCGTTGATATTGTTGGTACTGCGCTATGTTTGGAATACCTTGGAATTAAAAAGGTAATTGCTTCAAAAATTCCCCTTGGCAGCGGTTTTGTTTCGTGCAGCCATGGAACCCTTCCCATACCCGCTCCTGCAACCATTGAAATACTGAAAGATGTTCCTGTATATGGCACTAAAATTGAGCGTGAACTGGTTACTCCAACAGGAGCGGCAATCATTGTATCCATAGCAGATTCATTTGAAGCAATGCCTCAAATGACTGTTGAAAAGATCGGTTATGGTGCAGGGAAAAATGACCTGGGGGACAGGCCGAACCTTTTACGGGTAATTACAGGCACGGCTTCAGATAGCCGGATAGAAAATCATACCGAATATCAAAAGGATAAAATCGTGGTAGTTGAAACATGTATTGACGATATGAATCCTGAAATCTTCGGGTTTTTGATGGATCGCCTGTTTGCAGCCGGCGTGCTTGATGTTTTATGGATTCCTGTTTTTATGAAAAAAAACAGGCCGGGGACTATGATTCAGGTGCTGTGCGTAGACGAAATAAAAGATATGGTTATAAACCAGATTTTATCTGAAACCACATCGTTAGGCATAAGATATTATAACGTGCAAAGGCGTTTTCTCAAAAGGGAACGAGTAAAAATAAAAACAGAATATGGCAAGCTGTATGTAAAGCAGGTTAAAGAATTAGACGGCAGTGTAAGAATAGTCCCTGAATACGAAATTTGCAGAAAGATCGCTATTGAAAAGGATATTCCCATAAGAAAGGTGTATGATACTATTTCCGGGAATGAAGAAGGGCATGTTCTGCGTAGCCGCAGGCGAAGCAGGAAGAAGGCAGTAAAAAAATGAACATCGAACATCGAACGTCCAACATCGAATGTTGAATGGAAGGGCGGAAGGGAAAGGCACCCGTCTTCGCCTCCGGCTACGCCGTGGCAAGGAAAGGGGAAAGGGCTTGCCGAATGGGGGTAACCGGCATCGAGTATCCAGCAATGAGTAACCAAGAACCAGTATCAAGCATCAAGTATC
>JASJGP010000557.1:0-2710 GCA_033791485.1 Desulfobacterales bacterium
AATGGCATGTTGGGTATATTTTATGAGTTGATCCGGCATATCTTCGATTGGCAGAACATAATCGACAAGTCCTGTTGAAATGGCACTTCGCGGCATACCATCATATTTAGCAGAATCTTCATCCTGCACCATGACCATGCCAAGATTACCTTTGATTGCCTTGGCACCCAGTGTGCCGTCTGTGCCGGTGCCTGACAGAACAATGCAGATAGCATTAGATCCCTGGTCTTGCGCCAGAGACCTGAAAAAATTATCAATGGGGAGATTAAACCCGCGAGGCTTTGAAAGGTCCATGAGAAACAGGCTGCCGTTTAAAATACTCAGATCTTTATTGGGTGGAATCACATAGATATGATCTGGTTTTATTTTCTGACCATCTTCGATTTGAAGAACCTCCATTTTTGTCTTTCTAGCAATCAGTTCCGGCAATAGACTGATATGATCAGGGGCCAGGTGAGATATCAATATAAATGCGATACCATTTTTTGACGGCATTTTATTAAAAAAGGATTCATATGCCTCAAGACCGCCTGCGGATGAACCCATAGCCACAATGGGAAATTTTGTAGTTCCATTTTTAGGCTGAAATGTTGCCTTTTTGGATGAACCCTTTTTTTTTACCATGGGAATATCTCCAAACCGATAAAAGTTATGTAAAGCTGATTAAAATGTACAATACATAGAAATATGGTGAGATTACAAGAAGAAAGAAATATCACTTCAACCCACTAATATGATAAAGGAATCATACCCTGTTTTAAATTTTTAATGATTCTTTATCACAACAATTTGTTTTCAGTCATTGAAAATCACTTCTTTTTTCATGGCGGGACGCCTGTTCAATATCAACAATTTTGTTTTTCAGGTATGGTTTAGATTTATAATGGGTGATTCCCATGACCTTGCGCAGCAGAATCGCCATTCGCTTGATGCTGACCTCGATATTTTTGAGCACTTTATGCTTGGGGTCACTGCTTTCAATGTCCATCAGGAGTATTTCAGAAGAACCGAAGATTACCTGCAACGGCTGGCTTAGTTCATGACAGATAGCCCCGGCCATCTCCAATACACCTTGCAGTTTTTTCTGTTCTATCAGCATTTTTTCCGCCAGTATACGTTCGGTGATATTGCTCATCACAATACGGCATACTGTGGCACCCCCTGCATCGCCTACGGCAATTGTTGCCAGATGCACCCAAAGTGCCGATCCATCATTTTTAAGCATTCTAAGATCGCATCCCTGCGGAATTTTAGTTTTAAAGACCTGCTTGCTATGCAGGTAGTATATGTCCTGATCCTCTTTCAGGATGAACTGAGTGATCGGCTGTTTAATAAATGCACTCTGGGGCCTTTCCAGCAACCTAGCAGCGGTGAGATTGCACTCAAGGATCCGCTTTTGCTCGTCGACGCTGAAAAAGCCTACCGGAGCCATATTGAAGAAGTCGAAATAGCGAGTCCGAGCGGTGTCCAGTTCCTTCTGGAACCGTTTGAGTTCATCATTTTGCATCTCCAATTCGATTTGATGGATCTGAAAATCATGGATCAGGGTCTTGATATCATCAGAAGACAAGCTCCCGGGAGAACCAATGTCAATAGATGATGCTTTCAATACATCTTCAGCCCTTTGCCTGAGCTTGGAGACATCAGTTGTTTGTTGTTTCTTTTTTGGCATGGTCGTTGTCTTCTATTTGGGATAAAAAAAATTCAGAGTTTAGATTTGAATAGGGTGGGCTGAAACTCAAAGAACTTACATTCTCCACAATTCAATGATTCAAATGGTTTCAGTCAATGTTTTTTACAAAACAAGATACAATAAAAACCACTAATAATAAGCTTGTAACTTTTTTCATAATAAATTTCCTCGATTTGTTTGGGTAATTCATTGCTTTTTCTTCCAAGGTTGAAAGTTATTATTGCAACATCTATACCACTATGTGGCATGTAGAAAAAATGCGACGACAAGTAACAAAAATCATAATATAATGTTCCAACACATAGATAAGAGAGGGGAATCAAGAATCAAGAAGGGATTGGAAACGCGATTCGCTATCCTATAGCGCTCACATCAAGTGATACAGTTTTGTTCTGATAATGATACAGTTTCGTTCCCATAAATTGTTCGTATATTTAAAATGGAAAGAGGGGGGATCAGGCCTCATTCTGTTTTTTTTTCTTATAAGCTTCAAAATCGAGGGGAATGATAGGTGGCAGTTGTGGCGCTACCGGGTCATTTTCGGGATCCCCGGGGGCGGCACTACCATTGGTTTGTTCTGTTAGAGAATGCCGAAATTCTTTGAATTCAGTAGACATATCGGTAATGACGGTGGTCAATTGATTTAATGATGCCAATACCTGATCTGACAGGGAATTGTCCCCTGTAGAAACAGGCGCTTTCGATAGAGGTGGCTGGGGAGAGTTTTGAACTGCGTCCGGGGCCTTGGCCGGTTTTGTTTTTTTCCTTTTAGGGAGTTTTAAGCGGGTCCCTGCAAATTCCATGTACTTTTCCCAAAATTTTTCAAATGGAATGTCACTTGTACCGGCACCTGGATTGTCGAGCAGAAATTGAGCCAGTTTCTCAATATTGGCAGCTGCACGTGTCGAAGGATACAGCAAGGTGAAAGGACGCTGCCGGGTGACCGCTGCGGACACGGTTTCATCAGCGGGAATGCAGCCGGCATAGGAAATTTCGATGGGAAGATATTGTTTCACC
>JASJGP010000558.1:0-3568 GCA_033791485.1 Desulfobacterales bacterium
CAAAAAACCGGGCATTTTGAAATGCTATTACAAAAAGTGTGCCCGTTCACGCCCATTCGGAATAAAAAAATTTTTCAATTTACGTATTGTAAGCGTTCACAGGTGCTTCAGATGTGCGTGATCAGGGCGATCAGCCATATATAGTCTGCTATGCTGGTTGCTCTGATCACGCGCAGATCCGGTGCCTGTGAACGCTTACCAAAAAGTAAAAGGTTGACCTCTTATATCTACTTTATATAATGTATTAAACAGATTGTTTCGTGATAAAAAGCAAAATCGTAAGCGTTTACTGAGCGTTGAAATTAGAAATTTGGCCTTAATGCTTTTGTACCGTTCAAAGTTGCCGGTTCATAGTTCACGGTTGTGCCTGGGCCTTGCCCGGCGTAACCAAAGGCGAAGCCTGGGTCATCTCTCCCCAATTTCTACTTTCTAATTTCAAATTTCAAGCCGTGAACGGCCACGATATATTACAGGTCAAACAGAATGATACTTCATATAGATATGGATGCCTTTTATGCTTCGGTTGAGCAGCTGGACAACCCTGGTCTTAAGGGAAAATGCGTAATTGTAGGAGGACCATCAAAAAGGAGTGTTGTTTCGGCTGCCAGTTATGAGGCAAGAAAATACGGTGTCAGGTCTGCCATGCCCGTATTTATGGCAAAACAGAAATGTCCCGAAGGTGTGTTTGTTTCGCCGAGAATACAGCGATACAAAGAAGTGTCAAAAAAAATCATGAAGCTGCTTTGTGATTTTTCCCCACTTGTGGAACCTGTCTCCATTGACGAAGCTTATATAGATATTACCGGTGGCGAAAGACTTTTGGGTTCGCCGGAGCAGGTCGGCATACACATAAAGGAAAAAATAAGGGAAAAAGTTAAACTGACCTGTTCAGTAGGAATTGCTCCAAACAAGTTCCTTGCTAAAATTGCTTCAGATATGGAAAAACCGGATGGCCTTTTTATCATCAAGCCCGATGAAGCACACGAATTTATTAAATCACTTGCGATTAATAAGGTGCCGGGCATAGGTAAAAAGACCGGCAGCCTCCTTGAAAATCTTGGTATTACAACCCTTGGCGATGTAAAAAAATATCGGGAAAAAATACTGCTTAGCAGACTCGGAAAGTCCGGCAAACGCCTGATAGAACTTTCGGCCTGCATCGACAACTCTCCGGTAACGCCTTTTTCACAGCGAAAATCCGTCAGCACAGAGCATACGCTTACAGAAGACACACGGGATCAGACAATTTTGAAAAAATTTCTCTTAAAACATTCCGAAGATGTGGGACGGGAGTTAAGAAGACTTGAAGTAAAAGCAAAAACCATAACCCTGAAACTAAAGCAAGAAGATTTTAAACAGATTACAAGAAGCACAACCATTGATAACCCTACTCAATCATCGGAAACGATTTATTCTACTGCTTGCCGGCTGCTTTTAAAATACAGGCTTAAAACAAAAATCAGGCTCATCGGGGTCGGAGCTTCAGGTTTTGTACCGTCGGCCATGCCATTTCAAATGGAGCTTTTTGAACAAAAAGAAAAAAAAGGTAATAATTGGGAGAAAGTTGAAAGGGCTATTGACGCTATAATCGAAAAATTTGGAGAAGATGCTGTCAGGCGTGCCGCTTTGACTGAAAACAAATAAGTTGAATTCGTAAAAAGCCATTTTTCCACCACTGAGCTCACAGAGAACACAGAGAATATCTTATTTTATTAAGCATTTATCTCTGTTAGCTCCGTGGCCTCTGTGGTAAATTCGACTTTTTATGACGCCATCAAATAATATGCACAGAAAAAAACTAAAAGACCAGAAACCTCCCAGCCTGCTGGGTGCTCATTTCTCCATTGCAAAAGGTCTGGACAAAGCACTGTTTGAAGCCAAATCATACGGTTGCAATACACTCCAGATCTTTACAAAGAATGCAAACGCCTGGAAGGAACGTATAGTTACGCAAAAGGAGATTGAAAACTTTGAGCAGGCAAAATTAGAAAGCGGAATAACTGAAATCGCCTCTCATACTTCTTACCTCATAAACCCGGCAACACCTGAAAAGAAAAAGCACAAAATGTCTATCAATGCGCTTGCACAGGAACTTATCAGATCGTCCTGTCTGGGCATTCCGTACGTTGTGCTCCATCCGGGGTCTCACATGGGAGCCGGTGATAGAGAAGGAATTACCCGAATCGCTGAAAGCATAAATGAAATATTTGCAGCAATATATGCGAAAACCCCTGGAATAAAGACTCGTCTTTTGCTCGAAACTACTGCGGGTCAGGGTTCCAGTGTGGGCCATACATTTGAACATCTATCGTCAATTATCAACAAAGTTGAAAAGAAAATAAATCCTGGTATCTGCCTAGACACCTGTCATATATTCACTGCCGGCTATGATATCAGGACCATGGAATATTACCGAAAAACCATGGATGATTTTGCTTCTATCATCGGCCTTGACCGTCTATGCCTTATCCATCTTAATGATTCAAAAAAAGAATTAGGATCAAGGGTTGACAGACATGAGCAAATCGGTCGCGGTTATATCGGCTTAGACGCATTTAAATATATTATGAATGATGACAGATTTTGCGATATTCCGAAAATCATCGAAACCCCAAAGGGAGAACCAAAGGGAAAAACAGATAAAAACTGGGATGAAATAAACCTGAAACTGCTAAGACAAATGATACGAATTTAAAGCGATGTTTTGCGGCTGCCTTTAGGGTTCGCGCAAAAATAACTTCACATTTTATGCATCTCGGATTCAGGCCATATTTGTCCGATCCTCAACTCCAAAATCCTCGAAATAGCTCGCTATTCCTGTGGTTTCGGAGTCTTCGCTTACCTGCAGCCTCAGATCGAACAAATCTGACCTAAATCCATGCGCCTAAAATGCAAACTTTTTTTTGGGCGAACCCTTAATTTCTTTGTTTTTCAGACAGTTTTTACATATTCCGTCCAGGCAGACTTGAACGTTATCAATCAATCCCGGAAAAGTCCGGTTTAATGGCTTAATATCCAGATGTAGACTTTCAGGATTTAAACATTCCATGCTGCCGCATTCCCTGCAATAGAAATGTGGATGTGGCTGATGATGCTTATTCGGAGCCAGGCCATAATGAAACGAACGCCCCCCGCTGCTTATTCGAACAATAAGTTTTTTTTCTACTAAAAGATCAAGGATTCGATAAACCGTAACACGATTGATATCAGTACTGCGACTTAATATATCAATAATCTCACCGGGATTTAAAGGATAATTGTTGTTTCCTATAACTTCCAGTACCTTCAATCGATTCGGCGTGGAGCCCAAACCGGAATTTTCAAGAAGATGCACATAATCACATTGATAACACATAATTCTCTCTAATCGCCAACAGCCTTTGAATATGAATGTTTAGTTTTAAAATGCTGCACTAAAAATGATATAAAAAAAGCCGCTACCGCCACCATTATGATTGTCGCTCCTGATGTAAGATTAAAAATGTATGAAAGCCATAGCCCGGCCATAGTGAATATGCAGCAAAGCAGGGAAGAAATAAGCATCATCATGCGAAGAGATCGTGCATAT
>JASJGP010000559.1:0-2750 GCA_033791485.1 Desulfobacterales bacterium
CGTTTTTTTGTAAATGATGTATCTGCTTCATTAACCTGCTCTATTTGTTTTTTACTGCCTTTACCTCGATGTGCCGGGGTAACAAAAACACGATGTTTGCTGTTTGGTGCCAGAACACCATGGAATCGTGTTAGATTGACACGAGGTTTGGGAATCAGTGCTGACAATCGTGCAATAAAGTCCAGTGGCTGAAAGAACACATGAGTGGTTCCATCACTATACGGTGGTTTTAGTTGGTCGCTCCTGCGCATCCCTGCGCACGCGACATTAGTGAAACCCTTGACGTCATAACGAATACGCCCACCAGGCGTCATAACCAGACGCTTTTCTGATACCGCCGGACGACAGATGTAACGACACAGTCTTTCCAGTTTCTTGCGCTGATGGGGAGATTCAATCCAACCCCGCTTTTTTTTATGCACATTAGCGCAGCGCCTCCGGTAAATCCAGGGTGGTTTAGTCCCTTTTATGATAGGAAATACTCTAATAGAATGTTTTTTCGATATAGCTCTCGACGGCTTTTCTTTGATCTTCCTTTATATCTATAGTTAAGTGCTGGCGAAGTTTAATTCGCAAAAAATCGTGTTCATTGAGTCGTGATTTCATATTGGTAAATATTTTGTCTGCTTCTCTTTTTTTATAGTGGGATATCGCGTTTGTGAAGTTAGCGAAATCAATCCAATAGTATTTCCTACGATATTCTACTGGAGAGAAATTCCCGCTTTTCAGATACTCATCCAATAATATTTTTGCTTCGCTTAGAAAATGTTTCCCCCGCTCTGGGAAGCCCATTATAAAATTCGAATACGTTAGAACATTCAGCACCTCTATTTTTACCTCATCGTCAATCGGTGACGGGAAATCATTTAAGTATTTGTTATATACTATGTTGTACTTTTCATTGGCTTTTTCTATGTCAAATTTAGAAAACTCGGAATTTAATACATAAAAATAGCCTTCGTACATTAAAACTAAAGCTTCTTGTGTATCTTTTGTAAGTTTATCTTCATTGACGAGAAGGTAATAAATTTTGCCCAATTCCACTAGTTTATTGATAATATCTTGTGATCGATTGACTAATTTTAATGCCTTAACAAGTGCAATATCATTGCTGTCAAAGGTCTCCTCAAGCAGTGACCATAGTACTTTTTGCCTCTTTAGCGCCAGCTGCTCGTATTCATTTACCTTTTCGTTTACTTCATCCAAATGCTTTTTGAGCAGATTATGCTGCTCTTCATACGGGTCTCCCCCAATCAAAAAGCTGAAATGGTCATTCGGCTTTACATTAAAAGCAATTCCTAACGCGTAAAAATAAGTCGGTGCAAGGAAAATGCCCAGTATTATTGCGACAATGGTGACGCGGGTTTTTATTTTTTTCTTTGATATCTCATCCAAACTGTCGGCTTCATTGCTGGATAAAATAAAATCATCGAATTTGTCTGCAATTTTCGTTAACAGTGTCATGTTTCAATCTCCGTATCATTGTCAATTCATTGTGAATCGTTTCAAAACCTAGTGTTATCGGGTAATTGGCTTTACGTACCATGCGAACTATTTCTATATGTCCTTCTGGATAGGAAAGCAGCTTTAATAAAGGCACCTCCCCTAGTCGGAATCCGCAGCAAAGAAAAGCTCGCGCTGAAGCTGTTCGATCAACAGGTACATAGGCGAAGTATGTATTTGAAGGGAGAAACCCAAGCGCTTTGAGTATCAATGACTTAAGAAGTGGAGTGCCGTGAAGAAACTTTTCAATGCATGCATTTGTGAATTCTCCTTCTTTATCTATTCCGAGCCATCCAGCCACTTTTCCATTATTTAAGAGAATAATATTATCCCGGTTTTTGATTGATGCGTGGGTAACGTCAATTCTCGTGATATTCCATTCTTCTTTAAAGCGACGTTGGATAAAAAAATAACCCTCTTTGCATAATGGGTCCGGTAAAGTATCAGCTGGCCACCATTCTATTTTCATTTAATTAAGCCCACTACATGTAGAAAGTATAGGAAATATAAACCCCCTTTCTAGCCTAAGTCAAACCAAATAACCCTAAATAACGCACCCTAAATAAAGCCCCTTCACCTCTGTTTCTAACCAATAAATTTCATATTTTTGCCAAATCATAACTTTAGTTTCATCTTTTTGTTTATTTACTCGCCGCTGCGGCGAAAGCATAATTTTGTATATGCTGAAGCAATGTCCACAGATATATCACAGTTAATGATACCCCTGCCACTTCACGATAATTTTGACTTAAATCATGATTGAGAGGTTTATAACAACGAATAAACATTGACACCCATACATTAAAAATGATTAATTGCTAAATCAGATCGCCCAGTTTCATTGTTTTAAATCTCTCTCAAAAAAATCGGCGAAGCAGATAGAAAAAACAACGGGGTCATGATTTTTGCCCTTCTTTCAGCAAAACCGATCTGAGAGCATTCAATTACTCAAATACTGCTTTGTGGTGCTACCGTGATGAATGGGCAATTCCCCGGACAGGACTTTGACCTGCTAGATAAGTTGCCGGTAACGGCGTAGGACCTGACCCCGTGTTTTCCGTCGGCGCAGGCCACCCGTCGAACCAGGTGGCAAAAAAATGATCGCAAGCTGGATGTTGTGCGGGTTTTCAGTTCCAGAAAAAAAGGGCGCGGTCGTATCCACGCCGCGCCCTTTGTGCAAAGCCCCGGCTACAGCAGTAATCGCCTCGCCAGGTTTAGCTGAGCTCAGTCTTTGTGCTTACCTCTGC
>JASJGP010000560.1:0-8605 GCA_033791485.1 Desulfobacterales bacterium
GATTGTCCATTGTCGATTGACGCTTGTAGCCTGAAGGACGGAGAACCGGCAACGAGTAGCCAGAAACCAGAAACAGGCAACGAGCAACCAGGAAGTATTTTTCACTTCACTGCATGGCTTAAAAAAGCTGAAAAAATAAAGGTGAAAAGGATCGCTCCTGTTTCACTTGCCGACAAAAAAGTTCTCATAGTTGATGACAATCAGAGAAATCTTGAGATTTTAACGCATATTTTAAAGTCAGCGCAAATGGAGGTGGTTGCTCTTACTCACGGGAAACAAGTTTTGCCTTCTCTTCAAGAGGCATTGGAAACAGGGAAGCCCTTTGACCTTTGCATTTCAGATATCCAGATGCCTGAGATGAGTGGATACCAAGTAGCAAAAAAAATCCGAGAATATGAAGACCAGCTCGCAACACGCAAGCCGCAACACGCAACCCGAACTTTCCTTCTTGCCTTTTCTTCTTTGATGGAGCGGGACGCAAAAAAATGTGAAGATTCAGGATTTGACGGCTTTTTAGCCAAGCCTGTTCGCAGGGAAAAGCTGATAAAGATGATTCAGAGGCTGCTGGGAAAAGAGCTCACAGCTCGAAGCTCACAGCTCAAAGAAAAACCGGTACGAAGCAAAATTGCCACACAGCATTCCATTAAGGAAGAGACAAAGCAATCGGTTTGCATCCTACTGGCCGAAGACAACCCGGTAAGTCAAAAGCTTGCAACGCTGATGCTTAAAAAAGCCGGTTACCAGGTTGAAGTTGCCAATAACGGCAAAGTGGCCTTCGAAAAATACACAGGTTCTCCCGACGATTTTGACCTTATATTCATGGATATCCAGATGCCTGAAATTGACGGCCTGGAGGCAACAGGTGCAATAAGAAAATGGGAGGAAGAACACATAGGTCAAAGCTCAAATCTCAAAGCAGAAGATAAAAAGCCAGCAACCCGAAACCGGAAATCAGCAGCTCATATTCCAATTGTGGCCATGACAGCCAACGCGATGAAAGGTGACAGGAAGGTGTGCCTTGAAGTTGGTATGGATGACTACATCACAAAACCGATAAAAAGAGAGCTTGTCTTTGAAGTAGTTGAGAAATGGGTATTAGCATAATAGCTATAGTAATTTAGCGTTTCCTAAATACGGATAATTTCTTGGAAAAGAATTGCAGTTAAGCAGTTGAAGTGACGAAAGTGACTAAAATTTTGAAATTCTTTCTATTTTATGTTAAAAAAATTGAGCGGCCCGCCCGCACCTTGCCTGAGCGAAGCGATGACAGGCAGGAGCGACGCTTTGATTCCACCAGGGCGGGACTCCTTTTAGACACTTTTTTCATAGAGCTAAACGAATACGATTTTTATTTTAAATTATAACCCGTGCCAAAGGATAAATGTCAAATGTCATACGACAACTTTCCCATACTGATAGCAGAAGATGATGCAGTCACACGAATGCTTCTGGAAAAGACCCTCATAAAGGAGGGGCACGAAGTTGTTTCCGCGGAAAACGGGCAAAAAGCATTTGACCTGTTTAAAGAAAGTTTTTTTCCTATTGTTCTGACGGACTGGATGATGCCCGAGATGGACGGACTTGAGCTGTGCCGGGTCATCAGGCAAAAGGAAAATCCGGGGTATGTCTTTATTGTCCTTCTTACCGCACAAGATTCTCAAGACGATATTATCACCGGACTGGAGGCAGGAGCAGATGATTATTTGACCAAGCCTTTTAACCGTGCTGAATTGATTGCGCGACTGAACACAGGAAGGCGTTTTCTTGTGCAGGAAAGAGCATTGAGACAGGCAAATGAAGAAATCAGGGTTTTATCTATAACCGATCCTCTAACCGGTTGTTCCAACCGTGGATGTTTGAATACACGGCTTCCCCAGGAGATTCTAAGAGCAGGAAGATACAAGCGGCCTCTTTCTATTGTCATGTGTGACATTGATCATTTTAAAAAAGTAAATGATACATACGGTCACCAGGCTGGGGATTTGGTATTAATAGAATTTTCAAAGCGTATAAATGATTCAATCAGATATGAAGTTGACCTGCTGGCCAGGTACGGAGGTGAAGAGTTTTTAGTTACACTTCCCGAGACCGATTTGGATGGAGCTTTGCATCTGTCGGAAAGACTGCGCAGGGTCATTTCCGAGAGAAAATTTGATATTGGAACAAAAAAGATCAAAATTACCGCCAGTTTTGGCGTAGCAGGTTTCGATTCGGGTAATGCCGGTGATGAAATTTCGTTTGACACATTACTCAACCATGCAGATAAGTACCTTTACAAAGCAAAAAATGAAGGGAGGAACAGGGTCGCAGGAGGCGGGCTGAGCGCTTAATTTTTCAAGTTTGTATTATTTTCCGGGACTTTGTGATTAAAATAAAAGCATAGTATAACTACTCAGGTTCATTGGTTCACGGTTCGGGGTTATATCTGACAAAAAAGCAGGAGATTTTTCAATGAAAAGTAAAATACTGGTGGTGGATAATCACAAGATGATGCAAAAGTTTATGGCCACTTTGCTTGAGAAAGAGGGCTTTGAGGTTAAGACTGCAAAAGACGGTATATCCGCACTCGATGTTTTAAAAACATACACTCCTGATGTAATCTTTATCGACCTGATCATGCCTAATATCAGTGGGGAAAAGCTTTGCAAGATTGTTCGCAGAATGCCGAAGATGAAAGATGCTTTCATTGTTATCCTTTCAGCTATAGCTGCCGAGGGTGAACTTGATTTTACAGGGTTTGGAGCTGATGCATGCATTGCCAAGGGGCCGTTTGATAAAATGTCGGTCCATGTTCTTGCCCTGCTTGAGAGGTGGAAAAAGGGAGATTTAAGCGGATTTGCCCAAAAAGTGTTTGGAATCGAAGATATTAATAAAAGGGAGATCACAAAGGAACTCCTTTCCACCAAAAGACATCTTCAGGTCATAATAGAGAATATGACCGAAGGAATTTTTGAGCTGACATCTGACGGGAAGATTATATATGCCAACCCGGTTGCAGTTTCCATATCAGGCATCGAAGAAGAAAAATTGCTCGGAAGTTATTTTACCAGGCTTTTTAAGAAAAATAGTTTTAAAAGGGTAAGTGATCTGGTGGCGTCGGCCGCTGACTCGCCTGATTCAATTAATGGCAACCTGCCGGTTGATGTTAATGACAGGCAGGTTTTGCTGAATATAATTCCGATTAAAGACGAAAACAGAAATTCTATTATTGTTATTTTAAATGATATAAGTGAGCAAAAACTGGTTGAAGAAGCCCTTGACCAGACCGAGGAACAGTACCGGCGGCTGGTGGAAATTTCGCCCAACACGATTCTGGTACACAGCGAAGGTAAAATCCAGTATGTCAATTCTACCGGGGTAAAACTTTTTGGGGCTTCAGGACCTCAGGAGATGACCGGACGGCCTTATCTCGATATAGTCCATGCGGACGACAGGGCAGGGTCAAAAGAGCGTATGCGAAAGATGGTTGAAGATGGGCTGGTCGCTCCTTTCAGGGAACACAGGTTAATCACCTTAGACGGCCAGGTGTTAAACGTTGAATCCACAAGTGCGGCCTTCAGACATCAAGGCAAAATCATGATTCAGACGATTATCCATGACATCACCGAGCGCAAGAAGACTGAGAACGCTTTAATTGAAAGTGAAAAGCGCTATCGTAATCTGATGGATCTGATGCCGGATGCTGTTATAGTCTGGGATGATGAAAAGATTGTCTTTGCCAACCCGGCTGTAGCAAAGATACTTGGGGCAGCCGATCCTGACAAACTCATCGGGATATCATACTGGAAAATTGTCCATCCTGATTATCACAAAGTTGCTAAAAAAATGTTGGAACTTCTCTACAAAGGCAAACAAGTATCACCGGAGGAATTAGAATTTTTCAGGCTTGACGGCGAGACAGTAAATTGCGATTGCACAGGTGAAACTATTACTTTCAATGGTCGGCCGGCTCTTCTTTCAGTCTGGCGTGATATCACCGACCGTAAGAAAACCGAGGAAGAAAAGACCCGGTTCGCCTCACAGCTTCTTCAGTCCCAGAAGATGGAGGCAATCGGCACACTGGCCGGAGGGATTGCCCATGATTTTAACAACCTGCTCATGGGAATCCAGGGGCACACTTCGCTGATGCTCATGGATATAGATTCATCGCATACTATGTTTGAACACCTAAATGAAATAAAGAATCATGTTAAAAGCTCGGTAAATCTTACAAAGCAGCTTCTTGGTTTTGCCAGGGGTGGAAAGTACGAGACAAGGACAACGGATTTAAACGAACTTGTTAACAATCAAACAAATATGTTCCAGAGAACAAAAAAAGAGATTTCGATTTACGAAAATTATGGAAAAAACCTGTGGGCAGTAGAGGTTGACCGTGGACAGATAGAGCAGGTGCTGCTGAATCTTTATGTGAATGCTTGGCAGGCTATGCCCGGTGGCGGAGATCTTACTGTTAAGACGGAAAATATTTCAATTGATGAAAATTATGATGCACAGTTTGAAGTGACACCCGGGAAATATGTGAAAATTTCGATTGCCGACATCGGCGAAGGTATGGATGAGGCAACACGTCAGAGAATTTTTGAGCCGTTCTTTACAACTAAGGAAATGGGCAGAGGTACAGGACTGGGTCTGGCTTCTGTTTACGGAATCATCAAAAATCATGAGGGGTTTATAAATGTTTACAGTGAGCCGGGCCAAGGAACCACCTTTACTGTTTACCTCCCTGCATCAGGAAAAGCTGTTGTTAAAGAAGAAAAGGAGTATAACAGACTGATAGATGGCCAGGGGACGATTCTTCTTGTAGATGACGAGGAAATGATAATCGGTGTAGGAAAACAGATGATCAAAAGGCTGGGTTATGATGTAATAACAGCAGACAGCGGAAAGGAAGCAGTAGAAATATATAAAGAAAATCAAGATAAAATTAATCTTGTAGTTTTAGATATGATTATGCCTGTCATGGGAGGCGGGGAAACTTTTGAAAAGCTAAGGGGAATTGATAAGAATGTTAGGGTTTTACTTTCAAGCGGATACAGTTTAAACAGCCAGGCTTCAGAGATAATGGCAAAAGGATGCGCCGGCTTTATCCAGAAGCCTTTTTACATGAAGGAATTTTCTCATAAAATCGCAGAGATTTTAAAGGAGGATTAGTTTTTTACCGCCGCCATCCACGCAATCCCCAGGCCAGAGACGCCAGCCCCAGGCAGCTGAGGGCAGTGGAAGCAAGGCATGTTGAGGTTATTCCGCCTGCCAGCCATACATGCCCACCCATCAGCGCACCTGCAATCCTTCCCATACCGGCTGCCGCAAAAAAGCCTGACATCATTGTTGCACGGTATTCAGGCAGAAGTTCCGTGAAAAGAGACATACTTGTGACAATTGAAAACTCAAAAGTTAAAAAGATGAAAAACAGGCCGGTGAGCGCCATGGGCAAAGTTAATCCTAAAAAAGGCAATATTCCATAGCTTATTAAACACAGGGTCAGGGCAGTAATTACTGTCCGCTTCAGCCCGAAACGATCGGCAAAAACGGCTGTCAGTGTCTCGCCCGATAGTTCGGCCAGACCGATAAGACCGGTGCTCATTCCTATGGCAATAATGCTAAGATCGAAAGATTTCTCAAGCCATGCCCCGTACACAACAAAAAGATTATCGTTCGCAGCACTTATAAAAAAAGCAAAGCCCATAGCTCCAAGGGCGGTACGCTTTTTGAGCAACTGACGCCAGGCACCCCATAAATTCATAGAAGCATGGCGCGAAGTATTTTTCTTGTTGTCTCGTGGGATAACAACGGCCAGCATAATCATACCCAGCAGGCTTAACCCGCCCAGGACTATGAAAGGTGAACGCCAGCCGAAACGGTTGATTAGAAGAGCAATCAGGGGGATTCCCACAAGGGTGCTTGCCGCCCAGCTATATTCAATCAGGCCGATAACAAGTCCCCGATTCTTAAAGGGAACTCTTTCACTGGCATACGCCTGAACAGCAGGATCAAAAATGGTTTTCCCTATGCCAGCCAGAAATAAAGCAACAAGAATTACTCCGTAAAAAGGAAAAAGGCCCCCGGCAAACATACCGAGAGCAAGCATTGCCATTGCTGCCAGCATCATCAGCCGGTATCCCAGGCGATCCGCGACAGGCCCGAAGAAGATGCCGAACAGAGCTGTAGCCTGATTTACAGCGATCAGAGAAGTAATTGCAGTCAGCTCAACACCAAGCCCTCTGCTAAGAACGGGGGCAAAAGGGTAGGCAAAACGCCGGGATGTGTTAAGGATAACCCGACATAACGTTGCTGTGAATATCTTTAGGGCCAATCTTTAAGCCTTTTTACTTTTCCAACTCCTGAATTCGGTCCTTTTGCCTGGCTATGCGAACCGTCCAATCCGGGAATTCATTTAAATAGATTTCCGCCAGGTGATTAAACTCTTTTGCCTGTTTTGCCTCACCTTTTTTTAGCCAGCCTTCTGACAGGTAGTAGTAATTTTCACCGCTGCCGGGATTCAGGTTGATGGCCCGTTCGAGAACCCGGATGGCGGCATCAGGGTTACCTTGGTTCAGGAAGCTTCTGCCTTGCTCGGTTAATTGCAAAGATGCAAGTACTCGTGGTGTGGCGGGTGATTCAGGAGATGGCTCTGGCTCAGAGGTTAAGGCGGGTTTCATACACCCGACTGCCAAAAAGCACGCCGCTACTGCCAAAAGGATATTCAGCCATTTAATTATTGGTGTCATTTCCCTCTTTTCTGGTGAAATTAAATAATCTTCTAAATAAGCCGGGTTTATTATGAATCGGACACAAAACAGTTGGCACATTTTCTTTAAGAAATATTTCTTCCATACTTTCCGGGCAGCCTTTATGAGCAAGCAGGCCGCTTTCTGAACAGATGGTTTCTTTTAGTACGCCGGGGGGCATTTTATACCAGTTTTCGGATACATACTGTGGGACGGAATTCATAAGATCCGCCCATATTGGGAGGGCTGCCGCCGAACCTGTGCTAAAAATGGAGTCCTGGTTATCAAATCCAACCCATACCAGAGCCAGGATATCGGGAGTATATCCCACGAACCAGGCGTCCCTGAAATTATTCGTTGTTCCTGTTTTGCCCGCAACCGGCCACGATATGCCTCTGCTGATTAAAGAACGTGCAGTCCCTTCAGTTGTCACGCTGCGGAGCATGGAGCTTATTATAAACGCTTTTGCAGGGCTGGTCAAACGCTCAATATTCATGTGCTTTTGTTTCAGCAGCTTTTTGTTTTCATCAGTCACATCTTTCAAAGACAATGGATAGGGAAGCATGCCGTCTGCAGCAAAGACGCAATAAGCGCGAGCCAGTTCAATGGGAATAACTTCAAACGCACCCAGGGCAAGGGAAGGGTATGGTTTAAAAGGGGTTGAGAAATGAAACTCTGCGGCTGTGTTGACAATCTTTTCAAGGCCGGTTTTCATGGCCAGGTCAACCGTTGCAAGGTTATAAGATTTTGCAAGGGCCATCCTCATGCTGACATTGAATTCATCTGACGGAGAAAAGTTCTGAGGCTCCCACTCTTTATTATTGACCATATAGGTTTTTGGGTCGTTGGAAAGTCTGGAAGCAGGATTGAATTCCTCAAGACCTGTTAAATAAACAAGAGGCTTGAATGCACTTCCGGGTTGTCTCCGGCTCTGGGTAATACGGTTAAACTGGCTTACTGTGTAATTTCGGCCCCCAACCATGGCCAGTATGTAGCCTGTTTTGGGTTGCACCACTATAACGGCACCCTGCAGTTTTTGTTCAACTTTTTTTCGCCGTAATGCCGGGATTGATTTTTCCAGTCGGGGAAGGCCTTTTTCCAGGGCGAGTTCCGCCGCTGGCTGATCCTGTGTGTCGAGCGTTGTGTAAATGGAATGACCCATGCTGTTTAAAACTTCGGCGGGGTACAGTGTTTCTATTTGCCCGGAAAGGTAATCTATAAAATATGGCGCTTTTTTTTCCTGAAGATTAAAACCTGCAGCTTTAACTTTTGCCGACAAAGACGTCTTAAGCTTATCGCCTGCGATCCAACCCTTCCGGTGCATGGCGTTCAGCACCATATTTCTTCTGTCTTTGCATCGGGATTTATCAACATAAGGGGAAAAATGATTCGGCCCCTTGATCAACCCGGCGATTGTGGCTGCTTCAGGCAATGAAAGTTTGCTGACCGGTTTATCGAAGTAGAAAGAGGAGGCTGCGCCAACACCATTGATGGAGACCGATCCTTTTTGTCCCAGGTAGATCTCGTTTAAATATATTTCAAGAATTTCATTTTTTTCATATATGGCTTCAATGATAACGGAAAGGATAGCTTCATTGACTTTCCGTGATAGGGTTCTTTCCGGGGTTAGAAAGTAATTTTTAGCAAGCTGCTGGGTTAAAGTAGAGCCCCCCTGCCGGATGGCGCCGTGACGCAGGTTTGTGTAAAGAGCCCTGAGAATGCCACGCGGATCAATTCCGTGGTGCTTGTAAAAACGGCCATCTTCTGCAGCAAGCACGGCATAGGTGAGTTCTTCGGGAACCTGTTGGATGGAAACAAGGTGCCGCTTCTCCCGCTCCGGCCCGAAAAACTGCATTATTTCCTCAGGCTCCAGTTCC
>JASJGP010000561.1:0-3350 GCA_033791485.1 Desulfobacterales bacterium
GCGGTGATAAAATACCTGTTGAATTTGTATTATTAGTTTAAAAATTATAAAGGAAAAAAATAGGTTGAATTCAAACCCGAACCAACTAGGAGGGATATATGTTCATATCCCTTTTTGCGTTAAAAAATGTCCCTACTGTGATTTTTATTCCATAACAGATACTTCTTTAAAACAAAGATTCATTTCAACCGTAATCAGTGAAATGAATATGACATGCAATCTACCCTTTAAGTTCGACACTCTTTATATTGGTGGAGGAACACCTTCAGTTTTAAAAACAGAATTCATCACCCGGATCATTGAAACTGCATACAGTTCATATAAACTTTTGCCTGATTCAGAAATAACCATAGAAGTAAACCCAGGCACTGTAAAACCGGAAAAACTAAGGGAATATAAAGGTGCAGGTGTTACCAGGATCAGCATCGGTGTACAATCTTTTCAAAACAGTAATCTTAACTTCCTTGGACGGATTCATACGGTCGAGGATGCAGATTTAGCCATACAATGGGCACGAGATTCAGGTATTGAAAATATAGGGATAGATCTTATGTACGGCATTCCAGGGCAAACCCGAAAAACCTGGCTTCGCGATCTTGAGCAGGCTGTTTCATATCAGCCTGAACATCTTTCCTGCTACATGCTCACTTATGAGTCAGATACACCCATGGAAAAGAATTTGCAAAAGGGTCTCTTTAAGCCCTTGGACGAAGAAATGGTTGGGGAGTTATTTACCGTAACAGCAGAGTTTTTAGCAGCTAAAGGCTATGAACAATATGAGATATCGAACTTTGCGTGTGCAAAAAACTTAAGATCCCGCCATAACCAAAAGTACTGGGCATTTGCACCGTATATAGGGGTTGGGCCGTCAGCCCATTCCTTTATAGAACCCCGGCGTTGCTGGAACAAAGCCAGTGTGACGGCATACATAAAAGACCTTGAGGAAGGAAAACCTCCAATGGACGGGCAGGAGGTTTTAAGCAGGGAACAAATGATGACGGAGTCTATCTTCCTTGGATTGCGTAAGGCAGACGGAATAGACGTCTCAGAATTCAACAGCAGGTTTGATAAAAACTTTTTTAAAATATTCGAAAAACAAATAGATAATTTTGAAAAAAAAGGATTGATTGTTACAAATCAAACAAGTTGCGTATTAACCGTAAAAGGCATGCTGTTTTTAGATAGCATAACATCCATGCTTGTCAGTCAAGATTTCTAACAACCGTTAATAATTGCATCAGGAAGCAAAAAAATTGCCTACAGATTGCAGGAGATTCACACTTTTATCGTTCAATGCCCCTCAAGGCGACCTTGAACTTTTGCTTCAAGTGAAACGCTCTTCAAGGCCGAAGGCCGCTCTTCAAGCGGAGCGCTCCTTAAGCGAAGCGCTCTTATGATAGCTGTTACGCAGGGAGTTTCCGGTATACATCCGTTGCCTGGGATATCATATCTTCAAAAAGGGTTTTCACGGACGGAATATCATGGCACAGGCCGACGCCCTGTCCGCAGGCAATAATACCGGCACCCAGTTCACCGCCGTCATACATGCGTTTGGTATTTTCTCCTCCGATTACGGTGAGAAGTTCTTCAAGATCCGCACCACATGTTTCCAGTTCAGCGCATTTGTCTGCGGCATCATTACGCCAGACCCTGTGAGTTGCATTAATGGACCGCATAATTAAGGTTGTATCCAGTTCGGTTGCATTTAAAAGAGCCTGCTTCAATTCCTCATGAATTGGGCACTCTAAAGTCGTTAACAGTCTTGTACCCATGATGACAGCTTCCGCTCCCAGGGCAAGAACTGCAACCAGGCTGCGACCATCCGAAACTCCGCCGCCTCCTATAACCGGAATGCGGACTGCATCCTTGACGGAAGGTACGAGTACCAGGGTGCCGATATCCAGTCTGCCGGTTGCTCCGCCGTTTTCATAGCCCACAACCGTAACGATGTCCGCTCCCATACTCTGTACTTTCAGTGCGTAACGGATACCAACGCATTTGTGAATCCATACCATGCCAGCATCCTTGAACCTCTTACACAATTCTTCGGGTGCTGAATGTCCGGAAGTCTCGACTATTTTAACACCTTTTTCTACCAGGATATCTACGTAGTCATTATTATCAATTGGTCTCATGGAAGGAAACAGGTTGATATTGACTGCAAAAGGCTTGTCAGTCAATTCGTAGATCCTGTCTATGGCAACTGAAAACTCTTCTTTTGACTGATAAATAGCGGATGCAAGTATGCCAAGTCCGCCTGCATTTGAAATAGCGGCAACAAAATCCGCATTGCTGATCCACATCATTGTTCCGCCAATAATGGGATATTTTATTCCCAGCATTTTGGTGATTTTTGTTTCAAACATTCTTACTCCTCCTTTATTGATGGATGCTAACTATTTTCTTGTTGCAGAAATAATGGCCGCCACAAACGCTGCTCATGCAAAGACAGGCTTTCTATTTTGGCATTTTTTTCTGAATCAAATATTTCATTTCATAGTATTTCAATAAATTCAATATATTCATGAATCTGTTTACATGCATCTCCTTTGGCACTATCCAGGTGCTTTGAGCTCTTCTTTTAAGAAAAGATTTAACATAAAGCAATCTTTAAGGCAAGTGATTTGCCTTCTTTACTACTTGACTCAATTATTTAATTTGACTACAGTTATTCATGTGAGAGATCTTTTATAATTTTCTGGTTTATTGTGGTTATTTCGGAAAGAAAATATTGGAAACCTTTCAAAAAAGGAGGTTCACATGACAACGAAACTTTGGCAAGGTCCTAAATGGCCTGAAGGTGTTCCTTTTGAAATAGCAGGTTATGAGCAACCCCTGTTTTCCGTCCTCGACAACGCTGCCAAAAAATATCCACAGCAGGTTTATACCATCTTCAATGATGCGACACGGACCTATGCGCAGGTAAAAGAAACAGCAGATCGGGTTGCCGGGTTTTTGGTTTCAAGGGGAATTCGAAAAGGAGACCGGGTCGCCATTTTTTTGCCCAACCTGCCACATTACCCGGCCATCTTTTTCGGTATTTTAAAAGCCGGGGCCATCTGTGTGACTTGTAATCCCATCTATACTGCCGGTGAACTTAACTATCAGTTAAAGGATGCCGGAGCAAAAATTGTTTTTTGTATGGATCATCCCCAATTTTATCCGACAACAGTTCAGGCCGTTAAAAATACAGACGTGGAGACCGTTGTGGTCTGCGGTGTCAAATCATACCTGCCCTGGATTAAGGGCATGCTTGGCAGCCTTTTAGGGAAAATTCCCAAAGCCGGCAACTATCAACCCGGGCATCTCTTTTTTGACGATGTGGTTGCCAAAGCCCAACCGGACCCGCC
>JASJGP010000562.1:0-2528 GCA_033791485.1 Desulfobacterales bacterium
TTTTCATACCGGGCACAGAGTCGTCAAATTCTTCGCAATCCCAAATCGGTCTTCCCAAACGCAAACTGTTCTGATATGACAAGCATTCAGGGCGATTATTGCAGGTAACACATATCCCCATATTTTGAGTGCTTTGATACATTTTCCTTCTCCCTATCATTTATATCTGGTTTTCTTCCCCTTTTGTTCAATCCGGCTTACATCTAATTTACCATAGAGCAACATATGTGCCAAAAATGAGCCATAGTGAATACACAAATTAAGATCGAAAATACATTTAATATGAAATCGATAGGTTAGCGTTAAAAATAAGAAAAGAAAGAAAATTATTCAGGTCGGATTTGAATGAAAGTTTCTCTATTTTTGAAGTAAAATTAACTATATTTGACTGAAAAGAAGGCTTAAACTGTGGGGTGTTTTGCTTCAGCGGGGTGATATTACCCACTTGCAGAGCCAATTTCAAAACATCCCCTTTTATCCGATATCTGCGTCAGGCTCAAATTTTAATCCTCGAAATACTACATGTATTCCTTTGGTTAAAATTTTCGCCTTACTTGATCTCGAAAAAAATTGAACATTTTGAAACTGCCTCTTACATAATAGAGTTCCTGATCTATTTTTTCAGTTTCTCCCGGAGTGTTTTCCGGTCAATTCCGAGCACTTTTGCTGCTTTTGTCTTATTTTCGTTAACACTCGCCAATACGTGACGAATATGCTCTACCTCTACATCTGCCAGAGTACGGTTTACACCTTTTTTTTGATTGACATAAAATTTCATCAAAGCCGGTAAATCCGTTACATGAATAAAATCACCATCTGTTATAATAACCAGGCGCTGAATTAGATTTTCAAGTTCCCTGACATTCCCCGGCCATTGGTAATTTACCAGGACCCGCAGGGCATCATCTGAAAAACTGAGCATCGGGCAATCCATTTCTTTTGAGAATTTTCCGAGAAAATGATTGATCAGCAGCAGGATGTCATTTCTACGCTCTCGCAGTGCAGGAAGGGGAATATTTATGACATTTATCCTGTAATAAAGATCTTCCCGGAAGATTCCCTTTTCCACCAAACTCAACAAGTCTTTGTTGGTAGCTGCAATTACCCTTGTGTTTACTTTGCGTGTGCGGCTTGAACCAACCATGTAAATTTCTTTGTTTTGTATGACTCTAAGTAGTTTACCTTGCATACTCAGGCTTGCATCTCCTATTTCATCTAAAAATATCGTTCCACCGTCCGCGACCTGAAAAAAACCTGCACGAGAGCCTTTTGCTCCCGTAAAAGCTCCTTTTACATGGCCGAAAAGCTCGCTCTCGAGAAGATTATTTGGAATAGCGGTGCAGTTAACCGGAACAAAAGGAGCAGAACTGCGATCGCTGTTATAATGCACTGCCCGGGCTACCAACTCCTTACCGGTTCCACTCTCTCCTGAAATGACAACTGTAGCATCGGTTGAAGCCGCTTTCTTAATTTGCTTGAGAACATTCTGCATCTGTTTTGATTCGCCGATAATACCACATAAATTGTTCAGGGAATAATTTGATTGACTGGTCCGACGCCGGACCAGTTTCTCGAGCATCCGTTGTACTGCCGATAATAATTCCTTATCTGTAAATGGTTTGACGAGGTATTCTTCAGCACCACTTTTAACTGCTTCCACTGCTCCTTCAATAGAAGGATAACCGGTGATCATCATTATTTCGACATCCCTTAAATTTTCCCTCACATGCCTGATCAAATCCAGGCCACCGACAATGGGCATCTTTAGGTCAGTTATTACCAGGTCAATAGAGTCTGTTTCCAAAACATTCACGGCTTCATTCACGCTGGAAACAGTAAAGACTTTATACCCTTCAGGAGTCAGGTTCCTTTGAATTACCTCCAATGTATCTAAGGAATCATCTACCGCTAATATTTTGAATCGATTCTCCATCTTTTTTTTTCGCACGTTATTCCTCTCCATCTTCGCAAGTTAATGGAAACCTTATTTCGAACCTTGACCCCTTTCCTTTTTGACTTTGAACATTTATTTCCCCGCCATGGGCTGTGATAATTCCGTGGGCCACTGAAAGTCCTAATCCGGTCCCCTGATCTACGTCCTTTGTTGTGAAAAAAGGCATAAAAATTTGGCCAAGGGTCTCTTGGTCCATACCGACTCCGGTATCAATCACCACGATAATAACATTGTCTATTTCACTTAACGTTTTTATGGTCAAAATTCCCCCATTGGGCATTGCCTGGTAAGCATTGACCACAAGATTTACAAGCACCTGTCTCAACTGTGATGGATCGGCTGTAATCTCCGGAAGGCCCGAAGCCAAATCCTGTATATATTCAACATCGTTTTTTGCAAAACGAGGCTCAATAAAAGAGAGGCCCTCTTTAACCAGATTGTTCAAGTTAAACCTTATTTTTTGATGGGGCATCTGACGACTGAACAGCATGAGCTTTTTAATAATTTCTCTTGCATGCAGCGAAGAACTGAAGATATGTTCCAGATCTCGACAAACCTGTTCTGGTAAATCGGG
>JASJGP010000563.1:0-3532 GCA_033791485.1 Desulfobacterales bacterium
TTTCCTGAAGCACCCTGGATTTCAATGACGGACAGTGCGCCTTTTCCGGTTGCAATGCGCAGTTCATCAGGGAAACTTTTTATAACAGTACCGGGGGTTTCATTGGCCTCGACTAAGATCGGTTGGGCAGAAAGTATTTTAAGACGGTTGTTATCTTGAAAGGTAAATGCACCAGGCCATGGAGTCACCCCACGAATAAAAGAAGCTATATGTTCAGCAGGTTTTTCCCAGTTGATGCGGCCATCGCCTTTTTTTAACAAGGGTGCATAAGTTGCACCGGCATGGTCCTGGGCAATTGGATTGATATTATTGTTTTCAAAAGATTTTAATGTTTTTATTAAAAGGTCCGCCCCTAAAACAGAAAGGCGGTCATGCAGGGTGGCGGATGTATCAAATGCTGTAATTTTTTCTTTTGATGAAAGGAGAATGTCGCCGGTATCCAGGCCGTCATCCATGAGCATTGTAGTTACACCGGTTTCCTTTTCTCCGTTTATGATCGCCCATTGGATAGGAGCCGGCCCTCGATATTTTGGAAGAAGTGATGCATGCAGATTTATTGTTCCGGTTTCAGGAATTGCAAGAATATTTTTCGGGAGAATATGACCATACGCAACAACTATGAGTATATCAGGTTTAAGTCCGGCAATGGTATCAAAGAAGTCTTTATTTTTTATCGAAACCGGCTGAATTACATCATATCCAATGTGTTGAGCAGCTTCTTTAACAGGAGGAGGAATAACTTTGCGTCCACGCCCTTTTGGCCGATCAGGCTGGGTTACAACCATCGATACCTTATAACCGTTTTCGGAAAGGGTTTTTAATGACGGCACAGCAAAATCAGGTGTGCCCATAAATATCAAGTTAGGTTTATTATTCATTTGACTCTTAATTGCTTTTTTATATGTCTTTTATAAAGTTCTCTTTTCAGCGAACTGATGCGGTCAATAAACAAAATGCCGTTTAAATGATCTATTTCGTGCTGTAAAACTATTGCCAGATATCCTTCGACCTCTATTTTAATAGGATTACCCTCCCTGTCAATTCCTTCTACAAGGACTAAAGAAGAGCGTTTTACATTCGACCTGAAATCCGGAACGCTCAGGCAACCTTCATCTTCAGAAATTATTTCTCCGTCGCTCTCAAGAATTTTGGGGTTTACAAAAACCTGAAGCGATTTTTCTGTTTCCCCGGGAAGGTTGTCAAATACGATAATGCTTTTATCACATCCAACCTGTATTGCCGCCAAACCGGCACCTGGTGCGTCATACATGGTTTCAGCCATGTTATCGATAATTATCTGAATTTTGCCGTCAATATTTTCTACGGCTTTTGTAGGCCGAGCTAAAAAATTGTCCGGATATGTTACTACTTCAAGAATTGACATGGTGTATTTCCTTTTAATAAAATCAGTTTCTTTACTGGTTATATGAAACACGGCGTATATCAACCCCGGTAATAAAGGCCGATATCAAACCCATAATAATAACAGGAAACATCTGAATTGCATGGTTCGCCAAAGTAAAACCTGCTGCTTCCCTCTCAGGGACACCAAAAAGAAGCATTGCAAAAACACCTCCTGCTTCCCAGAGTCCCCAGAAGCCGGGAGCAGATGGAAGGGCAATGAAAAAGCAGACTATCAGCATTACAGAGGTTAGTTCGGCAAAAGATAAATTTATACCGGGACAACCAATGGAAAAAACGTAATATGAAAAAGAAGAAAGCGCCCAGATTATAACAGAGAAAATAATACAGATGCAGATCAACTTCGGGGATTTTATAAAAGAAAAGCCGGATGCAAAATTTTCTATGATGTATACAACAGGTGTACAAACTTTATCTTGTATTTTCTTCTTTAAAGATGATCCTAAAAAAAACAAAAGGGAAGGCATTACCATGATTATCCGGTTTATTATCTTTCGCGTAGTGTCAAAGCCGATAATTATAATACCGGCAAAAAGAAGAACGCTTAACTTTATCATTCCACTGAATACAGTCTCAAGAGTTTTGCTGTTTAAATTGTAATTGCCGAATTCAATCATAAGATTGGGGTCTATCTTTGCTGTTGACAGAAAAAATATAAAAAGAATTATAAGGATAAAAAGGTCGAATATTCGTTCAGCCACAACAGTTGCAAGACCTGTGGAAAAGGGAACATTATCTTTTTTTTTCAAAATAACGGGTCTTGCTATTTCACCAACCCTTCCGGGAAGAATGCAGTTAATCATGAAACCGATAATAAGAGGATGATATGAGCTTAAGAAACCTATTTTTTTGTTTGAGCTGAGAATAAGCTGCCATCTGGCCGCTCTTAAAACGAAACTCACAAAAACAATCAAAGTAGATGGTAATACCCATAAATAGTTAATCGATCCCAGATAAGCTATAAGGTCGGCAAAGGGTACATTTCTAAAAGCAAAATAAAGCGCTATTAATGATATCGTTATTCCTAAAAAAAAGGAGATGGCAGTTTTTTTGTTCATAAAGGTTAAATCCGGAAAGAACTAACGATACGGTTTTATACCTTAAAAGCTGAAGATTTAAGGTAATATTTTACGGGCTTTTTTGATATCCTGACTGATTTGCTCTGACAGTTCACTTATATTTGCAAATTTTATTTCATCTCTTATGTGCGAGATGAAATTAACACGAATATTTTGACCATATATATTTTCATTAAAATCCAAAATGTGAACTTCAACAGTAAAAACATGATCGTCAAATGTGGGACTGTATCCAATATTTGCAACACCTTTGTACTTAATATTTTTAAACTCGACAGTTACAGCATATATACCGGTTTTAGGACACAGTTCGTCGTGCAGATTTATATTTGCGGTAGGAAACCCAAGCAACCTGCCTCCCCTGTTTCGTCCGGTTGCAACTACTCCTCGTATCTGGTAGTAACGCCCCAGAAGTTTCGGAACTTCTGCCAGATGGCCGGAAATAATAAGCTCTCGTATTTTAGTGCTGCTGATTCGGCCGGACGAGCCGTTGGGCTCTTGAATCCAGTCTGCCAGGATTACCTGAAAATCAAAAAGTTCGGCAAAAGTTCTTAAATGATCAATATTTCCTTCACGGTTTTTGCCAAAGGCATAATCCTCACCGACTACAATGATTGTCATTCCAATCTGCCTGATTAGAATGTCTTCCACAAATTCTCTTGCAGATAAAGCGGCAAATTCACGGGTAAATGGGACGCAAATCAACACATCCATGCCTGTTTTTTCAATAAGCTCAACTTTCTGTTCATAAAGGGTAATAAGGGGTGGATGACTGTTTTCTTTTAGCACCCTGATTGGATGCGGTTCAAAAGTCATGGCAATGGCCGTCCCATTTATTATATCCGCTTTTTCAACTACCTCATGAAAAAGTGCCTGATGTCCGATGTGAACCCCATCGAAATTGCCGATGGTGATAACGGTTTTGTTAAAAGGCTCTTTTATATCATCAAGATTTTCAATAATTTTCATTTTTAATTATAAGTCCAAAAAATAAGAACGAGATAAAACCATGCAACGATTAAATACTTGAC
>JASJGP010000564.1:0-7470 GCA_033791485.1 Desulfobacterales bacterium
TGAGGGCTTAAACCAGGACATTCTGTCGGTATAAAATATATAAAGAACACGGCAGCCAATAATTTATTTGCCCCCGCTGGTTAAATTCTTCGAGACAAACACCCCTGCGGGAAAAATTCTATGCAACGTCCAGGGCAAATGATCCAGAATCCGGTTATCGTCTGCCCTCATAATCATCTCCAATCATAACCTTGAAAGCTTTTCCAACAGGCAACGGAAATACCAGTCAGGCTCAGGACCATATGTTAATTTGTTCCAATCAATAAATATGGCAGGGGTGGTTATTCAGCTTGGATTTTAAGGAAATTCCAGTTTTCTAAATTATCAACACGCAAATAATATGTAAAAAAAATCTTTTCATAAGTCCCCATTGTTCTTGTTGCATACACCTGTCTTTAAGAATTAACTTATAATAAATTTTAAGGAGTAATATTTATTATAACAGATAGTTATCGATATTTAAAAAAGATCAAGAAAAGTCCTTCGTAGAATTTTTATTCTCTATTATTAAGCTGTTACAACTATGCACAATGATTCAGATGCCAGTCGTTTGAATAGATTTCGCTTCATCGAATCATACCGGTGATTTTTGGTCCAGAGGGATTCTGATCGAGAAACACAGCAGGAGAAAAACGGCACAATTGTTTCGCAGCCAAAAATGGCTGTACCACATCTGATGGCGGGATGCCTTCAAAAAGTTTACAAGCGGGATGCTTGTAGATGTCTCATGATGACCGAATAGCTCATCGCATCAATATCCATGAGGGATGTGGGCAGAAACAGACGTGGCCATCGTAAAACTCGATCTATTGTGGAAGACTATTTAAACCTCGATATTCTTAATTTTAACAAAGAAAAACTTTTGGAACCCGGGTGGATTTCAAGCTTACCTATTCCAGGAATCATCGCGATATCCAAGCGGTATCAATATTGGTGGGCCCAGATTCGCTATTCCTTGAATACCGTTACCACCAGGCCGCCAAGAGGCAAGAAGTTGAGCTCACCAGGTCCAGTTGCCATTACGGCAACAAAAGAACCTGGCTGGTCTGTGGCAAGTGTGGTTGCAAAAGGACCGCCCTTTATCTCGGCTCTTACGGCCACTGGGCCTGCCGGGAATGCCTTGGCTTGGTTTACAAAGTTCAATCCTTAAATCCCCATGAGAGGCACACTCATCTGGCACAAAAGATAAAGGGTAAGAAGCTGAAAATTACCCTTGGGAACGGAGTTTCTGTGTTAACGCGGCCAGCTGGTATGTGGCAGACGAATTATATGAATATTGTAGGGCAGATTCAGGAACACGAGCAATTGTCCCAGCAACTTTTCATGGACTGGTTTGATGAGATTGTCAAAAAAGCGGATGAATATAACTAAAGCCACAGGTCACTCCTGATTTCATAAAAAGACCTCAACCCATTTTATACGCATAGAAGCCCGGCCGCTTTGCTGCCTTGATGCTCTCTTTGTTGCGGATCGTCATAAAATAAACATATATTTCGATGATAGCCGAAATATCGTTTAAATTTTTCGATAGAAGAGGCTTCGGCATGAGAATTGGACCTATTTTGCCATGATATTATGCTCTTTTATGAAGCCTGTGCCCCGAATACAAGCAGCCAAAATCTTTTCATATAAAGGCTCATTGCCTGCCGAGCTTGTCCAGTCCCGGGCCACGGCAGCGGTATTTTCTGGCTGTGTTAAACCATGAAAACATCTTTTCGCCATATATGACCTATAGTAGCCCACCCGATAGTCATGGTGTTTGTTTCTTCCCCAGCTTTTAGGGTGAGGAAAGCTCCTTTTTTAATTATCTGTTTCCTTGGTCTGTGAACCGTAAAAATCAAATCAGTAACTGGTTGCTTGTCATCCGGCTCCATAAAATAGCCATGGTAAAAGGTGAATAATTTGGCGATCTAATGAATCATATCTTAAAAACTCACAATCCGAGTGTTGTGTATGGGGCAGGATGATAATCTTTTTGAGATAATCATCCTCAAAAGATGAATTTTGAGTTTCTATCAAAAAAGTTCTCGGTCCGTTTCTTCTCAAGGCATAAATGACATCAAGAGATGGAAAGTTGCGTCCGATAAAAATTTGGCTGTTCACTCCGCCCAGGGCCGGATAATGAAACGTCTTCCGGCCCAAGTCAAAGGTTAAACGATCTTAACGGGCGGAACAATTGATGGTTCCAAAGGTTTTGGCAAATAATTTCAACTCGTCCTGGTTCCCTGTGTAATCGTTGATAAAAAGAACGGCATCTTTTCCATCGCTGTCGCCATCCCCATCCAGGTCTCCGGGACATTCACAGGCATTCCCGATACCGTCATAAATCGCATTCCCGACGATCCGGAAGGTGTTTTCCGGGTGTCCGCGGAAGGTCGCATCAATGCCGATCAGGGTCACGTCCCGCAAACCAGTGGTCTGATGAACTATGACTGGTTGACCCATTGCACCGGAGGTTTTCCATTCCGGCCAAAAACCGGACACCAGAAAGTTTTCTCCATCGTCTATCGATGCGGAAATCTCGACGCTTTCACCTATGTCACTGAACCAGCCCGGATAATACACAAAGGCATATCCGTTTTCCCTGAATCCGGCTGCCACCGAGTCGCTGGAATCATAGTCAATGCTTACAATTGCATTTCCGCCAACATACTCATATGCGACAGTGGCGATACCGGCATCAATGGCAAATTGAATGGGCCTGCCTCGATAAGATAGTCCGATATAATCACCGCCTGCGGCAAACCAGTCATTTAATGAAAGCCTACCGTCATCGTTCAAGGAAGTCCACCTCAAGCTGCCGTTTATGAACAGGTCATAACTTTGTACCATGCCGCTATTCAGATCACCGGATGACACCATATCATATTGAAAACCCATCCTGTCAAGGCAGTTTCTTACGCCGCCGTCACCATATACGGCAATCTTTCGTTCCTTTAGAAGGGTTAGTCCCTCAGGCAATTCCTCTATGGTTAAAAGGTTAAGTCCATAAGTCTTAGCTAATTTGTCGGCCTTCTTTTTTTCGGTCATTATGATGACAGCCCCTGCACCGATGGTTTCACCTTTATCCTCAAAAGTTTCTTCAGCCCTGTATAAGGTGATGCCTTGTGCCAGCAGATCATTGGTTGCTTTGAAAGCCTCAATACTTGTGGGCATGTATGCATAGGCAAGCGCATCGCCCTTTTCTACAGATCCTTTGAGAGAGGCTGTTTTTTTGACTTTCTTTGTCTTAATGTAAATTTTATCTTCCATCACTACCCGGTCAGCCCCCCATAAATAGGGCTGACTCCAAACTGAAGGTGGTGAATAAAAATATAGCCCTTCGATGTAAGATAAATCCTGGCCTGCATCCAGAATGGTATTGGCCAGTCCCCTTTTGGGCTGGTCCATCCAGACGATGTAGGTGCCCTTGGGATATTCCATCCCGTTGAGTTCAAAGCCTTTTTGAGCTTCTTCCACCTGGACATCATTGAAGAGCAGAAAATCAACCAGGCGTGCGGCCTGGTGGGTGCTGATTTGATACGGAGGGCCAGCGGGAATGACATAGGCCGCCGGGAATTCCTGAATGGTCATTTCATTAAATTGTTCCCAGGGAGTTTCCGCCAACAATTCATCGGGAATAAGCACCTGTGGAAGGTCAAGGAGCCCACGCCTGAATACCTCGATCTGATCAGCGACCATCTCTTTTTTGTTTTCCACCACAAATTTGAGAGCCCCCCAGACCGCTGCGTAGTGGGCATCCACACCGATTGCATCACGGGAAGAGGTTTCGATGGTGTGACCGTATGAACCGTGATATATTGGATACATGGCAGCATATATGGGCGGCCAATCGTCCCAGCCAAGAGGGTCGTCTCTAAAAGGTATCTGTGCTGACAATCCTGTCTGATCAAACAATTCAGCTTCCATGTCTATGGCCATCCAGTAAGCCCAATTAAGATAAAGGTCGTATTCATAATTGGGATTGTGCGGCGGGGTGCAGGGTTCGATCAGCATAGGGTTGACAAACCCGTGCAGATCCAGAAAGACCATGGGGTTCCAATCGGTGATGACGCCTACGGTGGCCCGGGTCTCTGGTTGAGATTGGGTCATGAAATCTCGGTTGATATCGATATCATTAGCATTTCTGCGGGTACCCATTACACGACCGTCAGGGTTTTGGACCACGTTGATCAGCAGGATAATATTATCGAGAATCGCCTGCACCTCTTCGCTTTCATCGTATGCCAGGTACTCGATCAATTGCATGCAAGCGTCCGTCCCCGGATATTCCCCTCCGTGGATACTGCCGTTGATGAAAACGGGCACATTGAAATCATCATATTCTTCAATGAATTCAAGCGCTTTTTCAGGATCCTTTATCATTAGCTTGCGAAGATCTTTGTGCTTGCCCTTGTTTTTCGGTCCTTTTTTCTTTTTATCCATGGGATTGGTGATGGTGACAAGAAACAGGTTTCGCCCGCCTGCCGACTGTCCGATCACTTCCACACTGACCCGATCGCTGGTTTTTTCAATCTCACACAAGCGGGGTGCAATCTCCGAATAGAGGATTGAATCATAGTATTCAGAGGGGATTTCAGGCTCCGGCATGACATTACACCAGTCAGCAGGTTTAGGCTTCTTTTTGGCCATTGTCTGGGCTGGCAGTACCAAAAAGGTAATGGACAGAATAATAACAAAATACCACGGTATCTTAGCTTTAAGACCTCTCATTGTCACGTCCCTCCTATATAGTGGTTGTAATTAGGTGATAAATGAATACAGAATATAATCAGGCCGGTCTCCCTGCATTCATTCCCTTTGGTAAAAATCTTTTTTGTCTCCTCCTTTTTTTTAAAATATTGCCTTTTGTTATGGTCGGAGCAAGGCATCCATTTCTGATTCTTTATAGTACGTCATGGCCCCCGGGTGGACGGGGGCCGGCAAACCCTCTAACATCGCCTTTCTGGCAATCATCGAAGATGCCGGATGTTTTTTTTTAAAGGATTCAAAATTTTCAAATGCCTCCTTTGTAAGGATATACACTGTATTGTTCGGTGTCTGGCAAGAGCTGATCACGCTCATTTTAACGCCCAAAGCTTCAATCCCAGCATTGTCATCTAAACCCGGATACAGTTTCATTGGGACCGTAGCCTTCTCATAAAAAGGATTGGCGGCAATAAGAGCATCTATTCCCGGCGAAGTCATGGGAACCATATGTACTTTTTGTGTTCCGGATATTAAATTTGCTAATGACCGGCTCAGTTTACCCACCGGATAGAAAAAAGCATCAATATTGCCATCCTGCAGCAGGTCGGGAATGGCTTCCAGGCGATCGTCGGCTACCGATAAATCAGATGTATAATTCATTCCAACTGCAGTCAGGATCTTAATGGCATTGTAATGCAAATCGGAGTCAGGACTGCCAATGCCCACACGCTTGTCCTTTAGATCCCAGATGGTTTTGATACCCGATTCGGCAGAGGCGATCAAGGTAATATATTCAGTGTGGGTGTTAAAAACGCTGCAAAGGCCTGTTAGCGGATGGCCTTTCCAATCGCCCAATCCTTTAGAGGCCTGATATATTCGGCTTTGCTGTGCCTCACAAAAAGATACATCACCGGACATGACCCCGTTTAGATTGGAGACGGAACTTCGCATCGATTTAACCGTGATGCGGAACCCATAATCGTTGCGCTTGAAGTTTACTGCATTCGCAATAGTGCCGGCAGTTGGATAATAAAAGCTCGCAACGGATCTACTACTTAAAAATATGAGGTTTTTTTCGAGATCTGCCGCTGACAAAGATAATCCCATTAGATTCAGCATGCTTATGATGATCATCATTTGAATTATTAATGAAATTCGCATTTTTAGCAAATATCCATCTCAAAGGTTATTATTGAGTGCACCAAATATTCAACAAAAACAATTGCGACCATGCTGAAAAAATATTCTCTAATGGGGGGGATGAACAGAAAACGAATATATTCCAGAGAAACCCCCAATAGGTAAATAGTTAAAAATAAAAAGGCCAGGATCGAATGAAGAATAAAAGTATTTTTCAAATGATTCTCCCTGTCTTTATCAAAATATTGAATTAATTATTGATATATGTGGCTAAAATTTAACCATCATAATAAACATTTCTTACTTTTTTATTAAAGCCAGTTCTTTATGCAGTAAAAATAATAAGAGAAAGTGAACGCCGCGCAAGATTTCCATAAAAGAGAAATGAATATTAGATCGAATAAATACTCATAAAAAAATTAATTCCAATTTGCAACAAGAAATTTTATTTCTTTTTATAAAGGACAAAATTTATGAAAAGTATGTTCTAATATTGAAATAAATTGAAATTTTGATCCCATTATATAAGCCTGGGGGCTTAAACCAGGACATTCTGTAAGTGTAAATTTTATATATAATCATCCATATTGAACGTGTGAAGATTTCTATCAGTTAAATATTATTATCCCTGTGCTGAGTACCGTAGGAAAACACATGAACAATTGGGGCATACCTGACTGGCTTGGCCCAGACAAATGGGTTGGCATAGCCCGTGATCTGGACCGTGCGGGTACCGTTGCATTATATTCGTAATCTGAGTCCTTCTTTATTAAAAAGATACTCAAGCACTGTCTTCCAATCTGGTAAATCCTTTGATCCAAAAAGTATCAGCTCTCCTTGAAATTTATCAGCACCCCTTTTTGTACGGTCATCATTTAGATAATCACCGACATTCAGATTTTTATGATGAGTAAGGATTAACCTTTTATGTGCGACAGAACCAAGGTTTTCTTGAATCCATAATAATTTGTCACTCCATGCTGACGGATTTTTCCATGGGGCCGTTGATAAAACATAAGGGGAGCATTACATGTTTCTCACGAATTATCGACAATAATACGAAGTTTAGGTCGTTGTCGCAAGTATGGTTCTGCTGATTCTTTTTAATTCTATTTTCCATAATCCGATCAAAAGTCTTATTGTATTTAGCACATCGAAGCTTCAAAATATTATTGGCTTTTGTCGGATACCACCAAGCCCCTGACCGCTTGAGGCGAACATTGGAGATACAGGACCCCAATAAACCCGTCGTCCCCAGAATCACACCGACGAAGGCATGGTCCTGCTGCGACAGCTTTCCAAGCCGCAACACAGGCTTAAACGTATTTCAAAAGCCTCTTGTCGTTCAGGAGAGCCGCTCCGAGGCTTGAGCTGATAGTTGGAAAAATGCAACGGCCCCCCGCAAAAGGGCAGCCCAATTCTTTTATTTGTTCTGGACCATTTTATATTTTTTTTCCCATCATTTTTTTTGTCCGCACTCAGTTATTCTGTAATTACGACAATTTCTATTTAAAATTAGGAAAAAAAATATCAAAACCATAACCTTTTTTTCCTATTTTGAGATTTTTTTTTCATAAATAATTGGTGCCAAATTTATTAATCATTCAGTCTCAAATTGCTTAAACGCAGTCTGACCAGGGT
>JASJGP010000565.1:0-2552 GCA_033791485.1 Desulfobacterales bacterium
GTTTGCCAGTTCCCATCATTGCAGCCGTCAACGGACTGGCATACGGCGGGGGCATGGAACTGGCAACACGGTGCGATTTACGGGTAATGGATATTGGGGCGGAGTTGTGTTTTTCCGAAGTGCAGCTGGGCCTGATGCCGGACTGGGGAGGTGGTGCCTGCCTGGCACGGCTTGTAGGGCCAGCTCATGCGACGGACCTGATTCTCACTGCCCGGGTCATAACGGCGGATGAGGCATTCCGGATCGGATTGGTCAATCGAGTAAGCGATAAAGGCCGTTGCGTTGATGACGCAATGAAGCTGGCAGAACAGATCAGCCGGAACGGACCAAAGGCAATACGCCATGCACTGGCTGTCCTGCGGCAAAGCCGTGACCTTCTTCTTAAAGATGCCCTGGCCAAAGAGGCCGAGACTGCTGCAAAATTAATTGCATCAGGTGAATGCATCCACGGTATCACAGCATTTTTGGAAAAAAAGGCACCTCAGTTTCCAGATTGCTAAAAAATTACAACAACTTGTTGTTTATCAGGTGAAATATACAAAACTCGGTACTTTTTTATCAAATAGATTCAAGTTTTTTCATTTTCTTAAATCAAGTATTTTAATCTAAATTCGATATGCATTTGAATTCTACATTAACGTTATAGCCCAGGATACTAGCAACGTATTTTTCCCACACTGCGTTTGATCCGGCCGGGATAATCCGAAAAAAAATTCAGTAAAATCATTTGATTGACTGGACCCTTTTGATCATATTGTCGACATCCTTGGTTGTGTTGATAACCAGCAGCCGGACTTCTGGATGTTTATTTTTGAAAACCCTGAAGACCTGGTCGGCAAATGCCTGACCGATTTGTTTTACACCATCAAAGTCTAAACCAACTTCAATAAATCTATCGAAACGGGATATGAGGCGTTTGGCTTGGGATCTTGATATAAGAGACTCTCCTTCATGTTCCATAAGCTTTACCGGAATAAGGGTTTTATGAAAACTTGGGTCTTTATCAGGATTTGCATACTCATTAAAAATGTTGGTCAGTTGTGTTTGAGCGACTTTTTTTATTTTCATTACAACACCGGTTCCAGAAAAGTCTTCTCTCTCTTCCCAGATAGCTCCGTCTTCGTTTCCAAATCCGAAAAAAACTAATTTATGTGATGCAATTATAAAAGTATCAAAAATCCTGGATGTAAAAAAGATACCTTCACCGGAGTGGTTTTCCGGGTCAGAAGTGAATTTACCTTTTGCCAGCTCTAAAATGGCGTGCTTCGAATGTTCCAAATCAAGTGCTTTTTTTATTTTTCGGAAAATTCCAACGCCGTTATCCGACACTCTTATTTCAATATTCAAATAATCAAGGATTAACATTATTGTTAATCCTTTTGAATCGGAATGATCGATAACATTGTTAACCATTTCCGTAAAACCATATTGACAAATATCTTTTATATTACGGTTTAACTCCCCAAGCAGAGGAGCTATATTTTTTCGCCACAAAACATCTTCTTCTAAATTTATATTTGGATATTTCCATTTATGCGTTGTCTTAACTAATTGATAGTTAGGGTATCGATTTGATCCCAGCTTCTCAATGATGTTGGCTTTGATAAGTTCATGCAAATATTTCAAAACAGTTGGCTTGGTGATTTGAAAATGATCACAAGTCTGCTGTGATATTGTATTTGAATTTTTTGAGATATTTGAAATGATATAGTTTTTTATGAGGTCAACAACCTCTTCAGTGAATTTCATTATTTTTCCATTGGGTTTATAGTAAACATAAATAATAATATTTAAATCTTAAAGTAAAGATAAACCTTATCAAAACACATGTAAAGAAAAAATAAATATTAGATTAAACCTAAGTTGGTTGATTCGTTTCATTTTTTTCACCTGCCTCTCGTGCCATTCGGGAGAAGCAAGGATACTATACTGATTAAGAGTAAGAACCTCCATGTTTCCTAAACTCCTCAATAGACCTGGAACCCCTTTTAAATAAGGGGTTTCCATTTCCAGACTTTTTCCATTTTTCATCTG
Source organism: Desulfobacterales bacterium (assembly GCA_033791485.1). Lineage (GTDB taxonomy): Bacteria > Desulfobacterota > Desulfobacteria > Desulfobacterales > JAUWMJ01 > JAUWMJ01. The sequence goes on from JASJGP010000565.1 coordinate 2,035, forward strand.
TTTTAGCACATTTTGGAATATTTTTCTCACACAGATTCTCACACAAGATTTTGATACTTATTTCATTACATCCTATCTTGTTTCTGATTTAAATGGTGTTTTACCTTATATCCCAAAAACCACCAAGTCACTTCCTCAATAAAACCTGCTCCATTTTAACCACCCCACTTTCCCAAGCCTCCAAGCCACAACCAATTCCTTGACAATACCCCGCTAAAAATCATAGATAGCACCTTTAATAACAACCATATACCAAGCAAAAGAATAGGAGGACCACCCACCTTGGCACTGACTAAACAAACCATAAGCGAAAAAATCTCAGAAGAGATTGACCAGTCACCCTCAGAAGCAAAAGATACAATTGAACATCTTCTTGAAATAATGAAATCAACATTGGCATCTGGAGAAGATGTTATGATATCAGGGTTTGGAAAATTCAATGTCAATGAAAAGGCACCACGGAAGGGAAGGAATCCCGCTACTGGGAAGGATATGATGTTGGACGGGAGAAGAACTGT
>JASJGP010000566.1:0-17317 GCA_033791485.1 Desulfobacterales bacterium
ATTCAGAACTGTTTCAAAACTATGACCGGCGGCAAATCGAAAATTATATCCCAAAAGCCATTAAAATATCAAAAGAAGATGGCCTCATGGTTCATTTTGCTGAAACCCATGACAACAACCGTCTGGCTGAACGTTCTAAAAACTATGCACGGATGCGAACAGCCCTGTGCGCTCTTTTTTCTCACCAGGGAGCATTCGGCTTTGTAAATGGAGTAGAATGGTATGCCACAGAAAAAATAGATATTCACGATGCACCGTCACTGAACTGGGGAGCTAAATGCAACCAGATTGAAAACATTTGCAGCTTAAACGCTATTTTAAAGTATCATCCTGCCTTCCACGATCAAACAGAATTAAAGCTGGTCCAGCAAGGAGAGGGAAACCACGTTGCTTTGCTGCGCCACCACATTCCCTCCGGGAAAAAGCTCCTCATTGTGGCAAACCTTGATGATGAGAATCAAACATTTGCCAAATGGGATCCGGGTCTGGCAGAAGTTCAGGGCCAGATGCTTTTTTGGGACCTACTCACTGAAAAAGAAGTAACTGTATCTGAATCCGAAAGTTTTCTCTCATATCTTCTTGAACCTGGCCAGGTTCTTTGTCTGTCAGCAGATTCAGATGACATTGAACTTATACGCAAGATGGCTTCAAAGTCTCTTTTGCTCCCGGAACGGATAGAGTTACAGCGGCTTCGGGCAAAAGCCCTTGATGTGCATCGGTTTTATCACGGTATTCAGGATATCGGCAGGTTTAAGGCAGATCAGGCTGCAAAGCAGATAAAAGAGAACCCCTTAGAGTTTTGCCGTAGTCTCAACCCTTACAGCGAAGAATCCAGAGTGATTACGTGGCAGTGGCCCCGCGATGTTAAGCGTGAAGTGATGGTTCCTCCAAAACATTTTTTACTTATTCGTGCAGACTCGGCTTTTCGCGCTCAAGTCGTGCAAAATAAGAGGGCCCTGAGTTATGAAGAAAGCATACCTTGCTCCGACGGATCATTTTTTGCGCTTTTTATTCCTCAAGAGCCGCCAAAGGCTTATCAAACATGCATATTGAAATTATCGGTTTATATACCGGAGGGAAATAAACACATTGAAGCACCACTGATGTTTTTGTCTCAAGCTGAGGATGTCAGGATAAAAGGGTACTATCGAAGAGGGGAACTAATCAGAGAACCGATAAGCTTTTTGGGAACCAACGGCCGGGGCGGCATGCTCCGAACGCCGGTCTCCTGGGGTGAATTAGGAAGCCGTTACGACGCCCTTCTTGCAGCAAACCTGCATGAAAATTTTCCTGAAGACCGGTGGATCATGTTTACCCGGTGCAGAGCGTGGCTTGTCTTTCAAAGCTTTTCACAGGAAATAAACATCGATTGCCTCGATTCTTTCCTGTATAACTACGAATCCATGGGATACTGGCGTTATAAGATACCCACAGGTCAGGGGGAGCACGTGATGTTGACCATTGGTGTGGGAATGACAGGAGGAGAGAATGCCATGGAGATGGTTTTTTTCCGTCACCCGTCCGAAAAGCAAAAAGGAATGCTGGCCGATCACAAGGCGGTTCAAATCATCCTGCGGCCGGACATAGAAAGCCGCAATTTTCACGAGACAACAAAAGCATATAATGGACCGGAACATTTATGGCCGGAGGCTGTAGAGGCGCAACCAGATCGATTCAGTTTTTCGCCGGATTCCGAACATACACTTAAAATAAAAATATCCAATGGCTCTTTTGTGTGGGAGCCCCAGTGGGTATATATGGTTAGCAGACCCCTGGAAGCAGAACGCGGCCTTGACCCTGATTCGGATCTGTTCAGCCCGGGCTACTTCTCCACATTTTTACAAGAAGATAAACAGATCTATTTGTCAGCCCGGATAATGAGTCTGCATGATAATCAGTTATCTCATCACAATTCCAAATCCCTGCCAAAGATCTCAACAACCTCCATAGACAACACCTGGTTGAAACCGGATGAAGCTCTTGCAAAGACTCTGGATTACTATGTGGTACAGCGAGGCGGCTTGAAATCGGTGATTGCAGGTTATCCATGGTTTCTGGACTGGGGGCGGGATTCCCTTATTTTTACACGGGGTTTAATCGCCGCAAAAAAGAAAAATATTGCCAGAGCCGTTTTGAAGCAGTTCGGGCGGTTTGAAAAAGACGGCACTATTCCCAATATGATAAGGGGTGAAGATGCCAAAAACCGGGACACCTCCGATGCATCCCTGTGGTTTTTCATTGCATGCGCCGATTTAATCCAGGCAGACGGCAACGAAGATTTTCTTGAAGCACCATGCGGGGACAGGACAATACGACAAATCCTGCTTTCAATCGCAAGTTCGATGATTGCAGGAACACCAAACGGCATCAGAATGGACCCGGAGTCGGGTCTTCTTTTCAGTCCTGCGCATTTTACGTGGATGGACACCAATCACCCGGCGGGTACACCCAGGGAAGGTTATCCCATTGAAATACAAGCCTTGTGGTTTGCCGCAATTTCTTTTCTTGCACGGATAGATGCCGGGTCCAAAAGCAAAGATTGGGCAAAACTTGCCGAACAGGTTCAAGAATCTGTTTTAGATCTCTTTTACTTAAAAAAGGAAGGATACCTGTCCGACTGCCTCCATGCACGTGCAGATACGCCGGCACACAGGGCAAAGCCGGATGACGCCTTGAGACCGAATCAGCTTCTTGCAGTAACACTGGGAGCTGTAACTGACACTTCTGTCAGCCGAAAGATTATAGCTGCATGTGAAGAACTCCTGATTCCGGGTGCAATCCGGAGCCTGGCAGACAGAAAGGTTCGCTGTCCCCTTGAAATTGTTCATCACGGTAAAGTGTTAAACAAACCGGAATATCCATATCAGGGAAAATATAAGGGGGATGAGGATACAAAGCGTAAGCCCGCATACCACAACGGCACCGCCTGGACATGGCTGTTTCCCAGTTTTTGTGAAGCCTGGTGCATAGCATATGGAGACCAGGGGAAACCTGCCGCCATGGCCCGGCTTGCAAGCGGCATCAGGCTCATCAGCCGGGGCTGTGTGGGTCATGTCCCTGAAATTCTGGATGGAGATTATCCTCACCTCCACCGTGGGTGTGATGCGCAGGCATGGGGGGCAAGTGAGCTGATGAGGGTGTGGGAAAAGCTAAAATAAGATTAAATTTTATTCTTTTTCTTTGAGTTATTCGTGCCGGTGTGATTAAATTGAATTTTTTCAGCTTGATTTTATTTTTTAAAAAAATCAAATAATGAGGACCAATAATGAACCAATTGCAGACATATCAGGTATTCCCCAACATTCCAAAGCCTCTTTCATTTCTTGAAAAGCTGTCAAGAAATCTCTGGTGGTGCTGGAACCTGGATACAATAGAATTATTCCGTCGCATCGATCCGGGTCTCTGGGACAAAGCCGTCCGAAATCCTATTGTTTTCTTAACCCTGATTTCTCAGGGGCACCTTGATGAACTGGCAAAAGACGAAAGCTTTCTTGCCCACCAGAAACGGATAGAAGCAAGTTTTGAAAAACAGGTAACCACTCCGACAGACTTTTCCGTCTCTAAATACAAACATGATGATATTATCGCCTATTTTTCAATGGAATTCGGAATTCATGAAAGCCTTCCCCTGTTTTCAGGAGGACTTGGCGTCCTTTCCGGCGACCATCTTAAGGCTGTTTCCGATATGGACATGCCATTAACCGGGGTAGGGCTTCTTTATCGACGCGGCTTTTTCCACCAGTTTCTTGATCAAACCGGATGGCAGCAGGAGGAATATCCTGAAACAGATATCTATAACCTTCCTGTAGAAAGGGCGAAAGACCCTTCGGGAAATGAAGTGCAAATATCCATAACCGGACCGGAGGGTGAAATTATAGCGGTTGTCTGGAAATTAATGGTGGGCCGAATTCCTTTGTACCTTCTTGATACCGATCTTCCTGATAATCCGCCTGAAATCCGTGAAATAACTTCAAAATTATATGCCGGTGGGCATAAAATGCGCCTGGCACAGGAGATGCTTCTGGGGATCGGTGGCATGAGAGCCCTTACCGCTATGGGAATCAATCCAACTGTATGCCATATGAATGAAGGGCATTGTGCATTTGCAAGCCTGGAACGAATTGCCCTTACCATGTCGTCTCATCATGTTGACCTGAAAACCGCCCTGGAGATTGTCCCGAGAACGACTGTTTTTACCACACACACACCGGTAGCTGCCGGTCATGATGAATTTCCTGTAGAACTTGTGAAACCGTATCTTGCCCCTTTTGAAGAAAAGCTGGGGACAACAGCAGACAAAATCCTGTCATGGGGTCAACCTGAAGGATCAGGCCCCGACGAACCCGTTTCCATGTTTGTTCTGGGAATGCACATGGCGCAATATCGCAATGGAGTAAGCCGGCTCCACGGAAACGTAGCCAGACGTATGTGGTCACATGTCTGGCCGGAAAGACCCGAAGATGAAATCCCTATCACCCATATAACAAACGGAGTTCATATTCCTTCATGGATTTCCGTGGAAAACTCTCTCCTGTTTGAACGGTATCTCGGGCCACAATGGTATCTGCACCCTCATAAAAATGATATTGCCGGCAGAATAGATGAAATTTACGATGAAGAGCTCTGGCGAGCCCATGAAATGAGCCGTTCCCGCCTTATTAGAGCCTGCAGGGCATTGCTGATGAAACAATACATAAGGCGTAATGCATCCAGTGCATTAGTGGAAGAAGCGGAATCAGCTTTGGACCAGGAAATACTTACCATTGCTTTTGCCCGTCGCTTTGCAACTTACAAGCGAGCCGACCTTATTTTTAGCGATCCGGATCGCCTCGAGGCGATTATAACGTCTCAGGATTTCCCGGTGCAGTTCATTTTCTCAGGGAAAGCACATCCGAAAGACAATGAGGGGAAAGAGCTAATCAAGCGCCTGATCCAATTTTCCCGCAGGCCCAAAGTCCGTCACAGGATCGTTTTTCTCGAGGACTATGACATCAACATTGCCAGGCACCTGGTACAGGGGGCAGATGTGTGGCTCAACACTCCAAGGCGTCCTTTTGAGGCATGCGGAACGTCCGGTATCAAGGCTGCTGCTAACGGAGTCCTTAATCTGAGCATACTGGATGGCTGGTGGTGTGAAGGATACACAGAAGAAAGAGGTTGGCGTATCGGAAACGGTGAAGAGTACGATGATCACCAGTATCAGGATGCTGTGGAAGGCCGGGCACTTTATAATGTTCTGGAAAACGATATCATTCCATGTTTCTATGAAAGAAAAAACGGAGATGCACCTGATAGATGGCTTGCCATGATGAAAGCATCAATGAAAATGGCAATGCAGGACTTTTGCGCACATCTGATGGTAGAAAAATATGGAGAAAAATTTTATCTGCCGGCAGCTGAGCAATATCGCTTACTTCTGGAAAATAATGCCCAAGCAGCCAAAAGTCTGTTTGCTCAGCATAAACGGCTTGGCTCCCTCTGGAAAAATATTCAAATTGAGCAGCCCGCAAGGGCAACTGACAGCTCGTTTAGAGTGGGGGATACCTTTCGAGTGACAACAAAAGTAACCTTGGGAGAACTCCGTTATGATGAAGTAGATGTAGAACTCTATTACGGGAGTCTTAAAGCAGTAGATGCCCTTGCTGCAAGCAATACAAGACAGATGACTATGGAAGAAGACCTGGGGAACGGAGAGTATATTTATGCCTGTGACTTGACCTGTGATAGTTCAGGGAGGTTCGGTTTTACTGCCCGTGTAACTCCTCGTGGTGACGACAGGATTAAATTTACGCCCGGGCTTCTCACATGGGCATAGAAGGATTGATGATTTGTGATATGACGATATGATGTAATAAACACCTAATAATAAATCAGGAATTATAAATGGCATCTCATCCAGGTAATCCCAGGGTTCTTATTGTAACACCGGAAGTTACGTATTTACCCAACGATATGGGAAACATGGCCAATTATCTTACAGCCAAGGCAGGGGGGCTTGCCGATGTTTCAGCAGCACTTGTCAGTGCCCTGTTTGATCTGGGAGCTGACGTACATGTCGCTATCCCGGACTATCGCAAACTGTTCAATGCCCGTTTTAATCCTGTTGTGGGAAAGGAATTAAAGGCCATACGGAGGAAAATGCCGGATGAGAGGCTTCACCTTGCCGAAGACAGAGCTTTTTTTTACCTTCATAATGTATATTCCAATTACAGCTGGGAAAACTTAAGAATCGCCCTTGCATTCCAGCGAGAGGTCATCAACAACATTGTTCCCCGTGTTCAGCCTGATCTTATCCATTGCAACGACTGGATGACAGGTTTGATTCCCGCTATGGCAAGACAGTTAGGGATACCCTGTCTTTTCACAATCCACAATATTCATACAGTAAAAACCATCCTGTCATATATTGAGGACAGAGGAATCGATGCAGCATCCTTCTGGCAATATCTTTATTATGAGCGCATGTCATATAACTACGAAGAGACACGAGACTCCAATCCAGTTGATTTTCTTACAACCGGTGTCTTTGCGGCGCATTTTGTCAATACGGTAAGCCCGACTTTTTTGACGGAAATCGTTGAAGGTCGCCATGCTTTTGTTGAACCTCATGTGCAGCAGGAGTTGGCCAATAAATGGCGGGCTGAATGTGCAACGGGAATTTTAAATTCCCCGGATCCTTCTTTCGAGCCGGCCACGGATAAAGACCTGCCTTGCGGATACGGCCCAGAAGATCATGTCCATGGAAAGCAGGAAAACAAGCGTTTCATCCAGAAATCTCTAGGCCTGGTTCAAAATGACAAGGCACCTCTTTTTTTCTGGCCATCACGCCTGGATACGGTACAAAAGGGGTGCCAGTTGCTGGCAACCATCCTTTATCATGTTGTCTCCAGGTACTGGGAGCAGGACCTGGAAATCGTCTTTGTTGCCAATGGTGAGTTTAAGGGATATTTCCAAGATATTGTAGGGTTTCACAATCTGGGAAACCGGGTGGCAATCTGCGATTTTGACGAGTGCCTGGCCCGCCAGGCTTATGGGGCTTCGGATTTTATATTGATGCCTTCTCTTTTTGAACCTTGCGGTCTTCCCCAGATGATCGGGCCTAAATACGGCTCCCTGCCTGTTGCCCACGATACCGGTGGAATTCATGATACTGTTTTACATCTGGATGTTGAAAATAACACCGGCAACGGATTTCTATTCAAGGCTTTTGATGCAGGCGGCCTTATGTGGGCAATTGAACAGGCCATGGTATTCTTTAATTTGCCGGAAGAAATAAAGCAAAGCCAGATAGAACGTATTATGAAACAGAGTGCAGCTACTTTTAATCATTCAGTAACTGCCCGGCACTATATCGATCTTTATGAAAAGATGTTGCAGCGCCCGCTAATTAAGCCGTATGTTGATAAAAAAGAATCTTTACAAAAAGATGCTGCATCGAAAGTGAAAAATAAAAAATCCACGGTAAAGCAGAAAAAATCGAAAAAACAGATGAAAGAAATTTAGTAACTACACAGGTTCAAAGTTGAAAACAAAAAAAACAATTGACGATCCCTTGCAGTGTCTTCTTAAAAAAGATCCATATCTGAAACCGTATGAAGAGATCATCAGGCGAAGGTTGACTCGTATACATGAAAGGAAAGAAAGCCTAACCGACGGGAAAATGAGCCTGGCTGATTTTTCATCCGGCCATGAATATTTTGGCCTTCATTTAGCCGATGATGAATGGTTTTTTCGTGAATGGGCCCCAAATGCCACGGAGATTTATATAGTTGGAGAGATGACAGGATGGCAGGAGCAAAAGGAATATGCCCTTCAGCAAATAAGTGGGGAAGGGGTGTGGGAAATCCGGCTGCCTTTTGAAAAACTTAAACATAAAGACCTGTACCGACTCCGGATCTACTGGCCAGGTGGCGTGGGAGATCGCATTCCGGCCTATGCCAGGCGGGTGGTTCAGGATCCGGATACATTGATTTTTAATGCACAGGTCTGGTCGCCGCCGGAACCTTATAAGTGGAAGCATAATGATTTTCGTTGTCAGGCAGGCCCTTTATTTATTTACGAAGCTCACGTGGGAATGGCCCAGGAAGAGGAAAAGATCGGTTCGTACCAGGAGTTCACAGACCGGGTACTTCCGAGGATTGTGGCTTCCGGCTATAATACCCTTCAATTAATGTCGATTCAGGAGCATCCTTATTACGGGTCGTTCGGCTACCAGGTTTCAAATTTTTTTGCAGCATCATCACGGTTCGGAACGCCGGAGGAGTTGAAGGCGTTGATCGATACTGCTCACCGCGCCGGGCTTGCTGTGACAATGGACTTGGTTCATTCCCATGCCGTATCAAACGAAACAGAAGGATTAAGTCGATTTGACGGAACCCTTTATCAATACTTTCACGATGGGCCGCGTGGATTGCACGATGCCTGGGATTCCAGATGTTTTGACTATGGAAAGCATCAGGTTCTTCATTTTCTCCTTTCCAACTGTCGTTTCTGGCTTGATGAATACCATTTTGACGGTTTCAGATTAGATGGCATTACCAGCATGCTCTATCATCACCATGGGCTTGGAACGGCTTTTACTTCCTATGACTGTTATTTTGACGACAGTGTGGACGAAGACGCCCTCACTTACCTTGCCCTTGCCAACCGGCTTATCCACGATGTTCGTGATGACGCACTGACTATTGCAGAGGATATCAGCGGCATGCCCGGTCTTGCCGCCGGGTTTTCTGAAGGCGGATTCGGCTTTGACTATCGATTTGCCATGGGTGTTCCCGATTTTTGGATTCGCCTTACCAAGGAAATGCAGGATGAAGACTGGCCCATGGGAAACATATGGCATGAACTGATCAACCGCAGGGGCGACGAAAAAACCATAAGCTACGCTGAATCCCACGATCAGGCCCTGGTGGGTGATAAATCTCTCATCTTTCGACTTATCGATTCAGACATGTACGATCACATGAAAGTCGGTGATGATAATATAAAGGTAGACAGGGGAATGGCTCTGCAAAAGCTGATCCGTTTAATAACCCTGACAACCTCAGGAAACGGCTATCTAAACTTCATGGGGAATGAATTCGGGCATCCCGAATGGATCGATTTTCCCAGGGAAGGAAACGCATGGTCATATAAATATGCGCGGCGTCAGTGGCATTTGGTGGACGATACAACTTTAAAGTATCATTTCCTGGCAGAATTTGACAGGGACATGATAGACCTGGCCAAACGTTTTAAGATTCTCGATTTTTCGGCTTTAAACCTTCTTCACGAACATTCCATAGATAAGGTCATTATATTTGAAAGGGGAGGATTTATATTCGCTTTCAATTTTCATCCTGGCTATTCTCAAAGCGATTACCGGTTTGACGCTCCACCCGGAAAATACAGGATGGTTCTTGACAGCGATGCTTCGAAATACGGTGGACATGCACGCCTGTCTTCGGATCAACACCACCAGACGATTTGTGAAAAACCGAAAGACAGCAACCGGCATTTTCTAAATATTTATCTTCCTGCCCGAACAGCACAGATTCTTGCGCCTGTTTCGTGACCTGTATTTATAGCTACCCTCACCTTTCCTGCCGGCATTCATAGTGCTTCGCAAATCTATGATGTGGTGACCAAATCTGACTTGCTTTAGAGTTTGGCTCCACAGTATTTACAGCACTTTGCATCAACGTCATGGCCTTCCGCACTGCATACGCGGCAAGCCTGAGTAGAAACCCGTTTCCTGGCAGCCATTGTGATTTCAGAGGTTACAATTCCTGTGGGTATGGCTATGATTCCATAACCGATAATCATAATTAAAGCAGCCAGCGTTTGGCCGATATTAGTTTTTGGTGATATATCACCATATCCGACCGTAGTAAGCGTTACGATTGCCCAGTAAATACTGCGGGGAATGCTTGTAAAACCGTTTTTCCCTCCTTCAATAAAATACATCATGGAACCAAAAATTATAACCAGTACGAAAACAACAAATAAAAATACAGTTATCTTGCGCCGACTGGCGCGTAATGCCTGCATTAGAACCCTGGCTTCTGTAAGATATTGAACCAGTTTAAGAACCCGGAAAATACGAAGAACTCGCAGAATCCTGATGACGAGCATATACTGGCTGCCGGGGATGAAGATACTGAAGTATGTCGGTAGTATTGCCAAAAGATCTACTATTCCGAAAAAACTGGTCGCATATTTAAAAGGGCGTTCTACGCAGGATAGTCGAAGAAAATACTCTATTGTGAAGAGAAAAGTAAAGAACCACTCACTTAAATACAAAAAATTGCCATATGAAGATCGAATAGAGCCCACACTGTCCAGCATAACCATAATTACACTTAGCACTATACATATGATTAAGATTACATCAAACAGTTTGCCTGCAGGCGTATCAGCTTCAAAAATGATTTCATGAAGTTTTTGTCGATATTTTTCTGAAAACTTTTTTTCCGTCATATCAAAAGAGGTGCTATGGTTCTTCAAAATGTTCTTTTATTATGAAGCCGATCTCCCCTTCGCATATTCCTTCCAGGGCTTTTATCTTATAAAAATTATTAACTTCTTTTAATACTTTAACCCTTGTGCCACTTTGCATAATACACACTATGTCATTTTCCTGGGAATCAGGGCTTTTTAGCAGATCAATATTATCAAAAAGCAGACCTGTCTCGGCTTCTTCTCCTAAAATATTATACCAGGAAACAACTCCTCTTTTCCCTACAGTTCCGCTGCCAACACAATAAATTACACATGAAATAACTATGAGTAATAAAACACCGGCTATAATGATTAAATAGTTTTTTTTGACAAAATCAGCCACTTTTTCATACGGCGTTTTTTGCTCAACATATGGCATTTCTTCGGGTACTGCTTCTTCTTCATCTTGCTGCTGCTCTTCTGGCTGCTCCTCCTGGGGCGTCTGATCTTCAGCTTCTTTTATTCCCAGCGAGTTATAATATTTTTCATATATTATTCCGCACTTGGGGCATTCTGCTCCTTCTCCGTAATCTTCAAATCCACACTTCGGGCAATTTTTCATAATTACTCCCTTTCTTTGCATTTGCTGTAAAGCCGCTTTTTATTTTTCCGCATTATTTTTTTCAGGTTTTATTTCACATTTATATGCCAGAGCCGCTGCAGAAGTTTTGTGAGTGTAGAGCCAGACTATATGAGTTGCTCCCAGTATAGCCGCACCATGTTTAGCTTTGTTCTTGCAACTACTTTTAGAAAACAAAAGAAATGTATTCCCAACATCAACCGTTCCCCGAACAGTTCCAAGACATTGGCAACCTTGTACAACCCGCTCATCCGTTTCTATCAAAGATTGCTCCACCTCTTTTATCCTTTTCTCTCTCGGTGATAGAGCGCAGGAAAAAGTGGTCAACAGTATTATCGTAACCATGAGCGGAATAGATATTCTTTTCATTATATTATCATCCTTTATTTACGGAATTGTAATTCCTTCCTTTTTTAATCGTTCCTTCACCCATTCATACAAAACCGGGTTTATATTCCGGTTCCATTGCTGATAGGCCAAATTGCTTTCTTCCATCACAGAAGGCATGGTGGAATTTATCTTTTTCCCCAGCGGACTTTCATAAAACAAGAGCCAGTCTATAATTTCCTGGTGTGTAAAGTGAGAGTTGTAAATAGAAATGATATAATCCATAAGCCCGCCTGGAGCTTGAACATTTCTTTCTATCTCAGTACGCAATTCCTGCCTGAGTTTATTTGTAGTGGTTTTTGATAAATCCGGGCGCATCCTTTGTATAATTAGAGTCATTTGATTGTCATAAGGAATTGTTGAACGCTGCAAGATAATGTCGGCATTACCTGATATTTTAATCAGTTTTCGGATGTTATCTTTCTTTTTAGCTCTGGAAGTATCCGTTGCTGTAGAACCATTGGTGAAAGCGCTGTCTTTTGATTTTGAGGAAGATGTGGCGGCACATCCGGTCCAGCAAATTAGAATAAACGCAAAAAGTATAACCTGTGCAGTATATTTGCTCATATAATTTCCTTTTTTTGATTGAATTGTGATGAATTTGCTTTTGCGGGTGTAAGATCATCTGCTGTTAATTATAGTAATAAACAGATTGGTTATCAAGAAAAAATACTATAAAAGAATATTGACGACCTGGCTGAACAAAAGTGAAAGTTATTGAATAAAAAATTACTTTCGGATAATATTAGAAATTGTGTTTCTTAACGGCGGATTAAGGAGAAGATGATGCCTGATATGAAAGAGCTTGCAATCCTTATGAAAGAACTCAAAGACCAGCTTGCTCTTTGCATGAAGTGCGGTACGTGCCAGTCTGTTTGCCCCCTTTTCGCTCAGACAGGGAGGGAAGCAGATGTTGCCCGTGGTAAACTTGCTCTTTTAGATGGACTGTTGCAGGAAATGTTTAAAAATCCTGAAGGTGTTTATGACCGTTTAGACAGATGTCTTCTCTGTGGATCCTGTGCGGCCGCCTGTCCAAGTGGCGTGAAGGTGCTGGACATATTTATAAAAGCCCGTGTGATATTAACCACTTATATTGGATTGCCGTGGACAAAGAAAATTATTTTACGGAAAATCCTGTCTCACCCCCGGACATTTGACCGTCTTATTCAATGGAGCTCAAAATTTCAAAAACTGTTTTTTAGGCCGGTTAATGATACGCTGAAGACTTCATGTGTTCGTTTTTTACCTTTCGTGTTTTCAAAGCGCCATATCGTGTCCCTTGCGCCCGAACCTTTTCACTGTCACATTCCGTCGTTAAATACCAAACCAGGCCATTCGGGAATAAAGGTGGCCATTTTCGTCGGATGTTTAATTGATAAAATTTATCCCAATATAGCCCAGGCAACCTTAGATGTTTTAAGCCATCATGGAGTAGGAGTCTTTCTACCTGAAAACCAGGGATGTTGTGGCATTCCGGCTATCTCCGCCGGCGACGCCACAACATTCAACAGGCTTGTTCGCCACAACCTGGAGCAATTCAATGGGGCGGATTTTGATTACCTTGTCACCTCCTGCGCTACCTGCACCTCAACAATCAAAAATATCTGGCCTATGATGTTTCATGATGAATCAGGAGAAATAAAAACATTAGCTAAAAAGATTGCAGACAAGACAATGGATATCAGCCAGTTCCTGGTGTCAAAAATCGGACTTAAAACCGGCAATAATATTAATTCGGAAAACATTAAAGTTGTTACTTATCATGATCCATGTCATCTTAAGAAGTCTTTGGGGGTGTCTAAGGAGCCCAGGGATCTAATAAAAGCAAACCCCCGGTATCTTTTACGGGAAATGCCCGATGCCGATACCTGCTGTGGTATGGGTGGAAGTTTTAACCTTCAACATTATGATATTTCATCTGACATAGGAAAGATGAAACTGGAAAACATCAAACTTTCCGGCTGCTCCATTGTTGCAACCAGTTGCCCTGCATGCATGATTCAAATATCCGATATGCTGTCAAAATCAGGAAATCATTTTGCTGTTAAACATCCTGTTGAAATCTATGCAGACTTTTTAAAAGAGTAATATAGCAATCCAGGTATTAGCTTATCATCTAAAAACTTGTTTTGTCAGGTTTTGCGATATAAGTTTCCGTATGAATTTAAATAAATTTTATCGTACTGCAGATCTTCTTTTGCATGGGTCGGTTTTCTTTTTTCAGGATATCCGACGGCAATAATGGATTCGACTTTCAACTCTGAAGGAATATTTAATATTTCGGAAATATATTCCGGTGCTGTTTTTTCTTTGTCATGCATCCTTTCTCGAATCTGAATCCAGCAACTTCCAAGCCCTATTGATTCAGCAGCCAGCTGTATAAATATTGATGCAATAGAAGCATCCTCAACCCAAACATCAGACTTGTCGGCATCAGCGCACACAACAATTCCTAAAGTGGCGTTTCTTAAAAAGGAAGACCCGTGCTCCTTTGTTACCGAAAGCATTTTAAGTAAATCTCTTTCCGTAACAAAGATAAATTTCCAGGGATTAAATCCCCTTGAGGAAGGGGCTCGAAGAGCCGCTTCAATCAGAACATCGATTTTTTCCTTTTCAACAGGCCATGGCAAATATCGTCTAATACTTCTTCTGTTTTGAATAAGGGATAAAAACATTGACACCTTCCTTTAAGAATTAATTTTAATTAATTGAGGGGCCGGGGAGTTTCTCAATCTCTGCTCTGTCCGCCTGAGGAATAGCCCTATTCCTCAGACGGACCGCTGGCAATCAATAAAGTTCTAACGGTTCATCAAAATGGCCTTTGAGAAGAACCTCCCCGGCCCCTCAATTAAATATTATAAATATTTTTACTTTTACTTTAATATCGTTTTTTCCTTTATAGTCAGAAATGCTCATATCAGAGAGCAAAATTTTTCCGGTAATTTCCTTTTTATTTCTGTATTTAGTTGGAACCATCTTCTGCACTGCATTCCGATATTCACGTATCAGAGCTTTCTGCAGGTTATCTGTACGAAATGAAGTTTCAAGAAACACTGCATTACCAGAGCTGGAAATTATTATTTTTGTCAGGCATGTTTGCTTAGCAAGAATCCTGTTGTTGCCAAGATCATAGTACTCGATAGTTGTGTTTTTTAAAACACCCTGAGAAGATGTCTTAAGTGTTTTAAATATAGCAGATTTGCCTTTTACCTTTTTAAGAACAAAATCAGTACCTGATATTTGATCAAGCAAACTGCTCGCCGCTAACCCGGCTGCTCGTCGGCGTGCAAGAATTTTTCCGTTCGGGCTGGAGTTTTCAGGTATCTTTGTATAACCGTATCCGACCACCTGAAGTTCTTTGGAAATCTTCTTTTCAGCAGTTGTTTCCTCAAATTTATCCCTGGTACAGCCTGCTATCACAAATGAAATTAAAATTATTGCAAAAACAAATGCTGTATTGATTTTGTGAAGCATGTGATATAACTTTGATTGTATAGTAAAAAGCAACAAAACCACTTTTTATGAGCCGTTTTAAGTTTTAGGATTTAAGTTTTAAGTCTCTGTTAAAGCAGATAATATCATTAACCTAAAACATAAAACTTAACACCTAAAACCTGATTAATTCGAATTTTTACGAATTTATCAACTTTTGGTATTAATTGTTTCGCAAAAAAATGAATATCTGCAAATATCAAACCGTACCATTTTTCGCAATAAAAAGATGACTGACTTAAAATCGATTAATATAAAACAGAATGTTCGTATTACTGAATGCATCCGCTGTGGAACCTGCTGTAAAAAAGGAGGTCCTTCTTTTCATCTTGCAGACAAGCACTTAATCGATAAAGGCATAATTTTATCTAAAAACCTTTTTACAATCAGAAAAGGCGAACTGGCATATGATAATGTCAGGGAAGAGCTGTTACCTCTATCTTCAGAACTGATAAAAATAAAAGGGAAAAATGACTCCAGCACATGCATATTTTTTAATGAAAGCGAAAAAAAATGTGAAATTTACAAAAACAGACCTGTTGAATGCAAAGCATTGAAATGCTGGGACACACGGGAGATAGAAAAAATCTATTCAAAAAACAGGCTGACTCGAAAAGATTTGCTTTTCGACATTGAAGGGTTATGGGGGCTTGTCAAAGATCATCAGTCCCGCTGTTCATATGAAAAAATCAACAAGATGCTACAAAAACAGGATAACAGCGAAGATGCTATACGAAAAGAGATTCTTGAGATTATTCGGTATGATACTCAAATCCGCCATCTGGTGGTAGAAAAAGGAGGTATGGATTCCGAAATTCTCGATTTCCTGTTTGGGCGGCCTCTTACGGTAACGATAAAACCCTTTGGCTTTACTTAGGGCTCGTGTAGGTAAGCGTAGACTTACTTTTCGGGAAATTCGTCTTCAACAAAATCATCTATATCATCTATGGGTTCGTCTATTTCCTCTAAAGCTTCCGATATCGATTCTTCCATCGGGTCTTCCATCGGGTCTTTCATCACGGCTTCCACCGGTTCCACTTCCTGAGGTGGTTGAGGCTGTGGCGGTTCCTGAAACGATTCTCCCCATATATATCTTCCGTATTTAAGATATCCCCGGACATTGTTCAATCGTGCATCCACGTTAACATCTATTGGTATGACATTGCCTGAAATCAGCGGCTGGAGATACTTGGCCAGCTCCATACAGCCGCCTCCTGTTAAAATAATAGTATCAATATCCCAGTCTCCTGCCCAAACACGATCGATGTCGTTTACTATTGTCCCTGCCAGTTGAGCGTAAACCTGATCCCTTATTTTTGAGAAATCGAGTCCATGCCCCTTCATTTTAATGGTTCCCTGTTCTGCCGCCCTGTATAAGCGGTACAGTTCAACGCTGACTCCGCATTTTTCACGTAGTTTATTGGAGATGACGCCAAATGCTTTTGAAATTCCTGTATCCATCGTTCTGCTGCTACGATCGATATACCGTAAGCGATCCATAATTGTAAAATCAGTTGTCCTGAACCCGATATCCACTATGCCCACTTTCTGTTTTGCCAGTTCCTTATTGACGATTTTACCCCTGTCATCCATGAGGAGGTTTAAAATTGTTCCCAGGGGCTGCGGAAGCATCCGAACCTTATTAATGTAGATTTCTTTTACAACGTTGCTTCCATCGGGCTGGAGGTATGATATTTTGTGATGCCCCGTAAGAATTTCATTAAACCGTTTGTGATTGTGTTTAAAATATCCTATTGGAAGTCCTGACACAATGTTGATCGGAACATTAATAGAAGAACTGTCTTTTAAAAAAACGCCGGCAACTGTGAGCGAAAGAACTTTAACAAATTCAGTTATCAGCTTTTCCTGGTCCAGAGTAAAGCTGATCACGTTCGACTGCTGCTCAGCAAGATCTCCAATAAAATATGACTTGCCGTCTATCGTAACGTTGAAATAGTTCGAAAGAGAAGCTTCACCGAAATCGACCCAGAATTGCAAATCTGTTGCATCCCCAAAAAGGGATTTAAAAATCAGGGTCTCATCGCCGTCGGTTGCCTTCGTAAAACCGAACCCTATATCAATACCAAGGACCTCCATATTTATCCTCCATGATTACCACTAAAAAATTTTATCGATCACCATAGCTCATCACAAACAAAAAGTCAAAGGAATCAAGCCTATAAAATTGTCCATTCGATGCGGGAAGCAGTTTTTATCACAGATGCAACATGACCTTTGAAAAAGAAATGTTCTACAAACCATTTTCTATTTTTGTATTTTATGATCAAATTATTGTCATCTGTGATCTGTACAATTCGACAGTTTGACAGATCTGTAAGTCCTTTTCCCCCTGCTTTCAACACAGCTTCCTTTGATGTC
>JASJGP010000567.1:0-4299 GCA_033791485.1 Desulfobacterales bacterium
AAAAGTCCCATCTACTGCGTTGCAGCGGTTTTTCAGAAACTCGGCATACTACATGTCCTCGTCCCTGAAGAACCAATGCGCCTTTTTATCCCGCTGATTTTTAGCGGGGGTATATGGAACTTTCTACTTAGCCATCCGACGCTTATTCAAAGAATTTTCACGAGAGCATCAATTTTAGATAAGTGATAATTAGGGTCAAAAGCATATTTTACCCCATTTTTTCCTACTTTCTCCATGAAAACAATGATGCACCGATAGTTAAAAAAACGGCGGTCATTATCAAAAGAATGGATATTTCCGGGACCACATTAACGAGTCCCTGGCCGTCATTCATTATTTTGCGTGCTGCACGGAGCAGATGTGTCAGTGGAAAAACATTGGCAAACATCTTTAACCAATGCGGAGCTCCTTCAATGGAAAACCAGACTTCAGATAAAAACATCATGGGCCAGGTCAGAAAGTTTAGAATCCCTGATGTGAGCTCTTCGTTGGTTCCACGGGAGGCTACAATCACTCCCAATGAAATCAGCGAAAATCCTCCGATCAAAAAAACAATGACCAAATCAAAAAAAGATCCCTCAACATTAAATGAAAATATCAAATCACATCCGACCCAGATTATAACAACCATAAATGTCAATATAATCAAGCGGGAAATAGTTTGAGCGGTAAGATATTCCAGTGCGGTTAACGGCGTGGCCTTTAAGCGTTTTAAAACACCGTTTTTTCGATACCGCACAATAACATACCCTACTCCGAAAAGTGCACTGAACATCATATTCATGGCCAGAATTCCGGGAAACAGAAAATCAATATACCGGATTTCTTTTCCTTGAATCACCTGTTTTTTGCCCAGTTGTCTCAAATTTTCAGGAATAAGGCTGGAATTATACAATTTTTCAACAATATACCCTTTGGGCGAAGAACTGCTTACCCAGTATTGGAATTCCTTGGATTCCAGGTTTACCAGCATGTCAATTTTATGATGATTTAATTTATCCAAACCAATTTCAAAATTTGGAAATGCTATAAATTCAATGGATGCTTCTTTTTTAAAATCTTCAGGTAAGTTTAATTCCGCATTAACTACAATTTCTGCTGTATACGGAAAAACACCTACCTTATACTCCGGCCTACTTCCCCCTCCAAAGATCAGACCAAATCCGACCACGATCAAAAACGGAAAAAGCAGGTTCCATCCCAGTGAACCTTTATCCCGAAAAAATTCTAAATTTCTTGCTTTTAAAATCGCTAAAATACGTGTGAAATTCATTGGATTATTCTCTTAACTTACGACCAGTCAATGTCAGAAATACATCTTCAAGATTGGGGGTATGGACCCTTACATTTTTAAATGGGATGTTTTTTTTCATCAATGTGTTAAAACATCCCTTGATATCATCTACCTGAATTTCAACCTGATCATCTACAACCTGATAGGCGTAAGGCAAATCAGAAATCCTGGATTCAATATCCTTCATCGGAAGTAAAACAGATGTTGATTTACAATAGGTTTTTATCAATTCTTCGGGACTGCCATAGGCAATGATTTCTCCGTGGTCCAGGATTGCTATTTCATCACACAGATATTCAGCCTCTTCCATATAGTGAGTGGTCAGTACGACTGTTTTTCCCTGGGCCTTGATGGTTTTTACGATTTCCCACAAATTACGCCTGGCCTGGGGGTCAAGCCCTGTTGACGGTTCATCTAAAAATATCAGATCCGGGTTATTAACCAGGGCGATGGCAATCAACAGCCGCTGCTTCTGACCACCGGATATTTTATCATTCTGCTGGTCCAGAATATCATTCAGATTGCACATCTCGATAATCTTTTCGAGGTTGTTTTTTCGGGAGTAAAGAGTGCCAAAGGTTTTCAACGTCTCGTGAACCTTGAGATATGCAAGCAAAGAGGTCTGTTGAAATTGGATTCCCACCTCTTCTTTAAAAGACCTGGATCGAGGTTTATCTTTGTACAAAATTTCACCTGATGTGGGCGGAAGGATACCTTCAATCACTTCCAGGGCAGTTGTCTTCCCGGCCCCATTTGGTCCCAGCAGTCCAAAACAGATACCCTGCCTGATTTTAAAACTGATATCATTTACAGCTGTCAGTTTGCCATAATTCTTTTTTAATTTCCTGATCTCAAGAATGGTGGTCATTCTTAAATCTCCGATTAATAAAATATTTTCCCATGATATAGAAGTAAGTATCTGGAAAATATTTCCATGTATTCGTATATTAAGTTGAATTATTCAGCTCTTTTATATCTATATAAATATTTGATTTAAACTATAATATAGTGAAAATATTAAAAGCAAGATAAGATTTAATGGTATCGGGTCGAATCTCTAAAAATCCAATATCAAAAAATACTCTTGACGGTTTGAGCATAAATGTACAATAAGTAACTTTGATGCACTTAAAGCAAAACAAGAAATTTTAAAAATGAATACAGATAATAAAACCAGCCTGACAAAATTGATTCAAGAGCATTCTATAGAAGTTACAGACCCGGCAGGACGGCAAGCCCAAGTTCTGGAAGATAACAACGCGTTAAAACTTGCGGATGAATGTCGTTGCAGTATTTATAATATTTATCTTGAAGCCATGAGCTCGGGAATATACCCCTATCGATATCTTCGCAACAGAGAGGCAATTACTCTCAATGAACAGATTATTCTTGCAAAATCGAAGGTTGCAATAATCGGAGCAGGCGGCCTTGGTGGACATTTGATTTTATCCCTGTCAAGACTTGGAATCGGTCATCTTGTCATAATCGACCGGGATGTTTTTGATGAAACAAACTTAAATCGCCAGGCATTATCCAGCACAGAATCCATAGAATTTTCTAAGTCCGAAACAGCAACCCGCATTATAGGATATATTAATCCCGGTGTCATTATTTCCCCTTTTATGGTAAAAATCGATACTTCCAATGCCGATGAAATGATAGACGGCGTGAATGTGGTTGTGGATGCACTCGATAATATTTCAGACAGGTTCGTTGTGGAAAGAGCTGCCAAAAGGCTGAAGATTCCAATGGTACATGGTGCTGTTGCAGGCTTTGAAGGCCAGGTGATGACAATATTCCCGGACGATCCTGGTTTGAAATCTCTGTATGGAAGTGATCAGGCAGACCAGGATAAAAGAAACAGCCCTGAAGCGATACTTGGCGTGCCGGCGATAGCGCCATCTTTTATCGCAACACTGCAGACAATGGAAGTACTTAAAATAATCCTTAAACGGGGTAATCTTTTTAGAAATACCATGGTCCATGTGGACCTTGAATCCGGACAGTTTAATAAGTTCGAACTTAGTTGATCAGCCCCCTGCCCCCACTTTTCCAGTGGAAGCAGGAGGATTTTTTTCTCTGTGGTTTCTACGAGCTCAGTGGTGAATTACCTTAATCACAAAGTTCAAAAAGTGCTGCCGCACCCATTCCGCCGCCTATGCACATGGATTCGACGCCGTATTTAACACCTTTTGCCTTCATATTGGCAAGAAGCGTTGCACACAGTTTTGCGCCTGTACATCCTAAGGGGTGACCAAGAGCAATAGCCCCACCGTGAATATTTATCTTATCCATATCGCTGTCTAAACCAAGCTCTCTGATACAGTACAGTGCCTGCGAAGCAAAAGCCTCATTTATTTCAAACAGCCCTATGTCCTTGAGGTCCATTTTTGCCATTTTCATCAGTTTGGGAATGGCATACCTAGGCCCTACACCCATCTCATCAGGCTCGCAGCCGATGGTGGTGTAATATTTCAGTTTTGCGATGGGCTTTACTCCCAGTTCCTTTACCTTTTCTTCGGACATGATGACAGCTGCAGCAGCTCCATCTGTTGTCTGGGAGGAATTTCCTGCTGTAACAGATCCGTTTGCGGCAAAAACAGCACGCAGATTAGCCAGCCCTTCCTTTGTGGTTGACTCCCTGATACCATCATCAAAATCCTGCAGGAATGTTTCTTTTTTATATGTTCCGTCCTTCTGCTGAACAAACCTTGCAGCCGGAGTAGGTATAAGCTCGGTATAAAGCTTTTCCGCCTTGGCTTTGGATGCCTTCATCTGGGAATTATAGGCAAACTCATCCTGGTCTTCCCTGGATATGTTATACCGATTGGCCACATTCTCTGCCGTAATCCCCATTGAAGAATAAAGGTCGGCATGCTTTTTGGTGTTTTCTGGATGAGGTCTCGGAAGAGAGCCCCCCCGGGGAACAGAGGTCATGGATTCTAGTCCGCCGCCGATGGTGAAATCAGACCAACCTGCCATCACCCTCTGGCATGATAGTGACA
>JASJGP010000568.1:0-3055 GCA_033791485.1 Desulfobacterales bacterium
AGCTTAACATGGCCATTAAAGAGCGCATAAAAAGACTTGGGGAATTATGTTTGAAGATGCCTGATCTGGACATTGCAAACGAAACATCAGAAAGGTTGATGAATCAGAAAAATGATCTAAGAGAAAGATGGCCTGAAATGGAAGAAGCCTATAAAGTAAATAAAAAAAAAAAGGGCGATTTAAGCCTTAGCGATAAATTTCTGGAAACGATAAGTCGTGGGATAAAAATTTCAGGGAAAAAATACATTCCAGTAATAAAAAGTCTTTCAGTTGAAAATGCAACCCAGGGAACAAAATGGCTCCAGGGTATTGTTGATGATATTACCACTCAAGTACTTGAAAGCATACCATCATTTAGTGAAAAACCTAACCACTGAGAGCACGGAGAACACAGAGTGAGTAATATTATTAAAATCTCAGTGTTCTCTGTGAACTCTGTGGTTATTCATACAAAATAGATAGATTTATGGGAAAATTATTCGGCACGGACGGCATAAGAGGCTTAGCAAATGAATATCCGATAACCTGCGAAATGGCCATGGATATCGGAAGGGCAGTGGCTCACATTTTCCGCACTGGGACAGACAGATCAAAGATTGTAATTGGAAAAGATACCCGAATATCCGGGGACATGATTGAATATGCCTTAGTTTCAGGTATTTGTTCCATGGGGGTTGATGCAGTACTTGCCGAAGTATTGCCTACTCCCGGCATAGCTTACATGACTTCATCAATGGGTGCAAATGCCGGAATTGTAATATCTGCATCCCATAATCCTTTTTACGACAATGGTATAAAGATATTTAATAAGGAAGGATTTAAGCTGTCGGATAAAAAAGAAGAAGAAATTGAGCATTTTATATTAAATGAAAAACCAAGTTTAATGTGCAAAACCGTCCGCGATACCGGCAGAGCGTTAAAAATTGAAGATGCAGGTAAAAACTATATCGATTTCTTGAAATCAGCACTACCTGAAGGGTTTAGCCTGAATGGTATAAAAATTGTTATTGATTGTGCAAACGGTGCAACATATCAGGTTGCTCCGAAATTGTTTAAAGAACTCGGTGCAGATGTTGAGTCAATTTATATAAAACCTGATGGGAAAAATATAAATGAAAACTGTGGCTCTCAACATACTGATAAACTTAGCGAAATAGTACTGAAAAAAGAGGCCGACATTGGTTTTGCATTTGACGGTGATGGTGACAGACTTATTGCTGTTGATGAGAAAGGAAATGTAACAACCGGTGATCAGATACTTGCTGTTTGTTCTTATATGCTGAAACAAAAGCGTAAACTTAAAAATAATCTGGTAATCAGCACGGTTATGAGCAATTTGGGGCTTAAAGTTGCTTTGAAAGATATGAATATAGAACATATGATGACAGACGTGGGTGATCGATATGTGATGGAAGAGATGATTTCTTCAGGCGCAGTCTTAGGCGGCGAAGATTCAGGACATATGATTTTTTTAGATTACCAAACAACCGGAGATGGTATTCTTTCAGCTTTAAAATTAATTGAATCCATGAAATTTGAATCAAAATCTTTATCCGAGCTTAAAAAAAATATGACGGTTTTCCCGCAGGCACTCATAAATGTAACAGTCAAAAGCAAGCCGGAAATAAGCAGCCTCCCGGCCGCTCAGGAGGCTATAAGGTCGGTTGAAAAAGATCTGGGAGAAAAGGGGAGGGTACTGGTTCGGTATTCAGGAACCCAGCCCATTTGTAGGGTAATGGTGGAAGGACCAACTGAAAAGGAAACTCAAAGGTATTGTAAGCAAATATCTGATGTAATACAGAAAGAACTTGGCTCTGGAAAGTTGAATATTTGATCGGCCTTTGCAGGCCTTGAGGAGCATCCCTCCAGTCTTTAAGGAGCGTTCGCTCGGCGAACTTATAAAGGTTCTTTTTTTTGCCTTAAGCGAAGCGCTCCTTAAGCGAAACGCTTTTTTTAGTCCCTGCCGCCAAATATTCGAAGCATAAACAAAAACATGTTAATAAAATCAAGGTACAATGAAAGGGCGCCTAAAATAGCGCCTTTTCTTTTTGCGCCTTCTTCAAGGTCAGCCGGCTGGGTAAGTGCCATGTTTTTTAATTTCTGTGTGTCGTATGCTGTTAAACCTACAAATACTAACACGCCGATATAACTGATAATCATGCTCATTCCTGAACTTCGGACAAACATATTTACAACAGAAGCAATGATTATTCCGATAAGCCCCATAAACAGGAATTGTCCGATGGAAGTCAGATCACGTTTGGTGACCATACCATATATACTGGTTGCAACAAAAGTTCCAGAGCATATAAAAAAGGTTGAAGCAATTGAAGAACTCGTATATGCAAGAAAAACAATCGAAAGCGTGGCTCCGTTAAGGGCAGCATAAAATACAAAAAGACTTGTTGCTTTTGAAGCGCTCATTTTGTGAACTCTGGCACTGAGATAAAATACAAGAGCGAGTTCACCAATGATAAGCCCAAAAAATATCAGTTTATTGCCGAAAATAAGATTTGCAAGATACGGACTATGGGCAACATAAAATGCTACAAATCCGGTTAAACCAAGTCCTATTGCCATCCAGTTATAAACACTTCTAATAAATGAATTGACTTGTACCTGGGCTTGTGTCTGAGTCATGGGTGCTGGTTGCATTTTACCTCCAAATGGTTACAATGTTCTTAGGTGTTGAAAGTTGTAAAATAATACATTAAGTGAAATTTTGAAAAAATGTTAATAAAATTTCTACGGTTTCTTAATATAATACAAACCCAATTTATTTCAAGAACCATATTAAATAAAACGCTATAAAATGAAGCCGGAACAAATATACGAGGAGCTTAAAGATCTTGCAGAAAAGCTCGGTATTACCGTATCCGAACAAAATTTTAGGAAAACCGGTATAAACGTAAAAAGTGGTCTATGTAAGGTAAAAGGAAAAAAGATTTTCATAATTGATAAACATAAAGCGATTCATAAAAAGAATGTGATACTTATATCACTCTTAAAAGAAATGCAGCATGAAAATATATATGTTGTACCGGCAGTGAGAGAG
>JASJGP010000569.1:0-2669 GCA_033791485.1 Desulfobacterales bacterium
TCCAGGTGGCTGCCGATTGTGTTTCTTCCAGAACAAAGGAAAACAAAGAAATAGGTCTCGAGCGTCTGGTTCAGTCGGGTGGACAGCTTACCAGTGTGGAAATGATTTTGTTTGAATTTATGCAAGAAGCCCGTGGGGAAGAATTTAAGCAGATCGTAAAATTGATTAAATGAAGCCTAAGGAAAAATCAGATCAGACGGCCAGATTGAAGGTGCGGGTCTCATTTTCCGGCAGATTGTTGACTTTAATATAGGAATCAGATGCCTGCTTGATGTTCCCAAAGGCCTTGGCTTCATTGGTTTCTGCCTGTTGTTTGGCCTGGAGCATGGTCAGTTCGGAACTGGCCTTTGCTGCCAGGGCTGCTGCTTTGGAAGCCACTTTTAAATCCTGGGCCGACGGGTTGGCGGGTGCCAGGGCTGCGCTCTTGACCTGTCGCATCTTTTGGGCAGTGGCTTTTGGGTCTCCGGGTATCTCTGAGGTGTCAATGCCGACTTCTCCTGCCACGGCATAATTATTTCCATCAGGTCCCCGTTTGTATGTAAAGCTGGCCCCCGAAGTGATCAGGCTGCCTCCGGCAGCTATATGTGCCATTTCATGGTTTCTGACCTCAGTATCTATCTGTTCGAGTTCCATTATCAATTGGAGTTCTGCCTGGGTTAGCGGGTTGTCACTGACTTTTTTTTCCAGTGGCTGCTGTTCTGGCTGGGGATTGGAGGTCCCTGTTCCCTGCAGATCAGGATCTGTGGCGCTGTTGGTCTGGGAAGTGGTTTGTGAAGAAGGTTGGCCGGGTAAAGGCGAAACTGAAGTTGCGGCCGAAGCTTCCTGGCTGAAATCCCCTTTGCTTTGGCCCGAAGTTATGGATGCCCTGGCTGGATTCCCACCTGAATATCCCTTGCCGGGTGAATAATTATTAGTGCTGTTTATATTCATTGCCCATCATCCTGAAAAATCATGTTTGCTTTAAATCATGTTTGCTTTTTAACGTTATAGATATAAGGACTTTAAGAGAAATTTGCAACCATTTGTCCATAATTGTTTAGAAACTTGAAATTTCAAAACACGATTTTTGGATCTATTCTCAGACTTTTCCAGGCCCCCTGGAGGACCACAAAACATCAATTAAACATTGGTAAAACAATAGCCTATATTGAAAATAGAAATTAGTTAAACCGCGAATACCATTGTCTTTAAAGCGTTTAAGGAAAAGTAACCAATCATATGTTTTTAAATATTAGTATCACTTAATCATATGTTTTTCAAGATATCTGTATACCGAAAAAGTAACCACCTTTAAACCACCATTTTTGACTTCTTTCTTGTTGACAAGAAAGCTTTGACTTTTATCATAACTACCTGATTATAAATTGAAAATTTAATTTTTTTAATTTTGCTATTCCTTATTAGTAAACCTAAACACGTTGTTTTTTTCTTGAAAATGTTAAAAATTACCTTGAAATTTAGTAAAAATTCGAATACTATATCTATAATACAGATAATGGCAAAATCAATTCGAATTAAACACTTTTTGAGGTATACAGATAATATGATTTTGACGGATGCAACATGGACCTATTTTGCACAAACTCCATTCCGGGTCAGGTCTGCTCTGGCTCATTCCCAATCTTCTGTGCCCTTCGAATATGAAGATGAATTGTTTTTCAAGGCATATGATGCACTTTGCAATGTCTGGGCAGGTCGTAAGTCCCAACGGGCAGTTGCTGATTCTCACAGCATAAGCAGGCAGACATTAAAAAAATGGGAGACATCATTTGTTGATTATGGCGCTGTGGGGCTACTGCCGGAACTTTCCTTTGTCGATATTGATCCTCGACTTGAACAACTCATTACCCTTATCAAATCATCTCGCCCCCATGAACGGGCCAGCCATGCCTTACGCCTTGCTGAAGCCCTTCAGATATCAGGCGCTGATATGGAATTGATTCGTCTGGTTCAACGATGCCACGGGTACGGTCAACGCATGGATGAGAAGGATCTTGTGTATTTTAAAGATCTTCAGCATATCCTTAATTCAGTGGCAAAGCAGAAGGCCAGGAAAACAAACATGCATGACACAAAACAAAGGGCAAAGAATTTTCTCAACTTTAACCGAGACCATCTTCAACAAAGGGTGGAGTTGATAAAGACTCTTTTTCAATGTAAAAAGAAACGGCAAGTCCGGCCTGTTCTCACTACCTTCGGCATTTCTCCAAACCGTTTTTACGTACTTAAGAATCGGTATATGATTTACGGTATATGGGGTCTTGTGGACCTTGTACAGCAGGGACGAACAGGGGAAAAAATTTCTCCGGAACTTGAACTTCAAATCATTGAGCAGCGGTTGATGGATTCGTCCTTATCAACCACTAAAATGATCAAAAAGTTAAATCTGAAATGCTCAAAGGCCAATGTTCAGAAAGTGTATAAACGCTGGGGATTATCTCGATTTAAATCACCTGTTTCTATCAGGGGTATTCTCGCAAGGCCGGTTCCTGTCAAGGTCCACAAAAAAGAATCCGATATGAAACAATCGGTTAAAACACGAATGCCGGATTTAATTGTTAAAGCAAGACTAAAGGTAAACCCATCATTTTCACGGTTCATCAAAACCCTATTCCACCGCAAGGTAATGATCAGCAATCCAGGTGCCCTTATTGCCGCCCCTTTCCTGG
>JASJGP010000570.1:0-2944 GCA_033791485.1 Desulfobacterales bacterium
GTGATAACACGAGGATGGCTAACAAATAATTTGCAGGTCTGGATATCGTGAAAATTTGAATGATATCCAACCAAATAAATTAACAAATCACACCTGGCATTTGTTATCACCAACCCTGAAACCTGTAAAGACATTTCAATAATTCAACTTTGGTGAAAATATAATTGAATCAAGACGGATCTGTCAAAATCAAGTTAATTGGAGATTCACTTTACAGCAGTTCAAACCCTGAAAGATAATTTTCTGAAATCTGCAACTATAAATTTGTTATTATACACTTTAATACGAAAGAATGGTTTATGATAACGTTCTTTGCTCATATAGTATAACCTGGGCATTCAGGATTTAATGCCATCCCGCCACAAGATATAGAATCAGGTTTTAATTAAAAATTCAGAAGATAGTATGTTATTTGTCCAAAAAAGAATACCAATATGATGCTTCTGTACCGAGATCTGTATTGACAAAAAGCGTCTTCCTCTCTATATCCATAACAGATCCAAAAAATAACATGGGAGGGAAAAATGGAAGATATTTTTGTCACCAATGGATTGCTTGATGGATTGTATGGAGCGGTTTCTTTTTCTGAAAAAATTGAAATCATTCACCATTCGATTAAACTAAAGTTTGATGCCATTGATCGTATCTCGGTGGTGCTCTATGACTCTCCCATGGATATTCTAACTACCTTTATCCATAGCAGCAAAGAGAATACCCTGTCTTTTTATGAATGCCGGGTTGAAAATGCACCTTCTCTTGCCCGGTTGAAGAAACTGAAAAAAGCCAGGCTTGTGAACGATTTAACGCTTTTTAAGGATGGGAGAAATGAACACACCCGTCGAATTTTTGACCAGGGATATCATTCAAGTTATTCTGTGCCCATGTTTGACGGGAAAAATTTTCTCGGGGTTATTTTTTTTAATTCCTACCAACCCCATGGATTTACACCCGAAATCCTTCCTGAATTGAACCTGTTCTCCCAATTGATCAACTGCCTGATTCTTAATAAACTGCAATCGACCCGAATGCTGGTGGCTGCGTTCAAAAGTGCGCTGAATCTGGTCAGTTACAAGGATCCGGAAACCGGTTATCATTTGGAACGGATGGCCCGCTATTGCCGGCTCATTGCCCGGGAACTTGCCAAAAAAGGAGATCCCCGGTTGACCGATGAATTCATTGAGCATCTTTTCTTGTTTGCCCCTTTGCACGACATCGGTAAAATAGGGATCCCGGATAATATTCTGCTGAAACCGGCTAAATTAGACGATGCAGAATGGAAAATAATGCAGACCCATTCCGCCATTGGGCGGGATATCGTTGACACCATTGCTGATCAGATCGGGCTGGAAACCTTTGAACATATCCAGCTGCTTCGAAATATAGCAGAATCCCACCACGAAACCATTGACGGCCATGGGTATCCCAACCGATTAAAGGATGATGAAATTGCCATTGAGACCCAGATTATTGCGGTGGCAGATATTTTTGATGCATTGACCAGTAAGCGTCCCTATAAGCATGCATGGACAAACGACGCTGCCCTGGATGAACTTAAATATCTATCCGGGGCAAAAGTGAATGTAGATTGCGTAAATGTCCTCATTCAACAAAAACAGGCGGTAGCACAAATTCAAAAGCAGTTTCGGGATGAACTATAGAATGGGTGTTTGTTAGAGTATCCACCGGGCAGGTGGTCACAAACAGTCCGCATCCGATACACCGGTTTGTTATCACCTCAATCACCCCTGCTTCATTCAGGGACAGGGCATCCATCTGGCAGAGTTCACACCCGATGCATTCCCTATTGGCAATATGGATCATGTGATTTGAAAAAACAATGCTAGCTGGGGCTGGATGCTTGTTGATGGCACCTAGTAGATGGAACTCTGCATAACTTGCATGATTGGCATCAATTATAATCCAGACTTTCGGTTATGTATTATTTTGGTATCCATGACAATTTCGGTGGATGAATACGCCACCTTCGGATAATTAGTCGCAGCTCCAACCACCCTTTCAAATAGAACCTCAAGGATCATATTTTAAGATAAAAAAGGAAATTCTTTGAATACTATATATTGCGTTTCACATTTTTTTAAAAAAGTGACATTCACATTAAAAAAGTACCAACTGCCCAGATCCTGATCCCTGAAGTCAAAAAGTTGGTAGTGAAAGATCATTAAATCACCTTACTGTCCATTTGTTCATTTCCTTGACATTTTCCTGGCGAACGATTTAGAATGTCTGAAAAGAAATAAATGCATAAAACGATTACAAAAGGAGGGTTAATTTGTCAGGTATTCTTTCCATGATTCTGGCGGGAGGGGAAGGTTCCCGCCTGTTTCCTTTCACAAGTCTCCGTGCCAAACCCGCAGTTCCTTTTGGCGGCGGTTATCGAATTATTGATTTTGTTCTCAATAACTTTGTCAATTCCGATCTGCTCCAGATTTTTGTACTGACCCAGTTCAAATCGCATTCCCTGATGAAACATCTCAGCCAGGCCTGGCGAATCTCAGGTCTCCCCGGAAGGTTCATTGATCCCATACCAGCCCAGATGCGTACAGGAAAACATTGGTACAAGGGAACCGCAGATGCCATTTATCAGAATTTAAACCTCATTGACAGCCATGAACCCGAAGTTGTATGCGTTTTTGGAGGCGATCATATTTACAAAATGGAAGTACGCCAGATGATTGATTATCATCAGAGTAAAGGCGCTGAATTGACCGTGGCCGCTATCCCGGTCCCCGTTGAAAAAGCCAGACACTTTGGCATTATTGAAATTGATAAAGCGGGAAGAATGATCGGATTCGTGGAGAAACCAAAGCACCATCCCAAAACGATACCCAACCGTCCCTCCCATGTGCTGGCGTCCATGGGAAACTATGTATTTGATTCAGATACCCTTGTAAACTATCTGCAGCTTGATGCGGAAAATGATGCC
>JASJGP010000571.1:0-5579 GCA_033791485.1 Desulfobacterales bacterium
ATGAGCGGCTCTATATTCTCATTGATGATGGTAACGGCGAGAGTGAAAAAATGGCACAACGCCTGATGGCCAATGGTGTGGGTCGCCTGGCAATAATGACGGGCGGTGAATTGATTTTGAAACGAAAGGGACGTTCTGGAAAAATGGAAAAGGTCACTGTCGGAGAGGTAAAAAAGCATCAATAATATCAAAACAGGCAGGCAGGGCATCATAGGCGGGGTACAATTTTTTGTAATCTTTTACCTGCTGATTGGTTTTACCCAGATTTCTTTTGCACAGGTCGGGTTTACCCCGGAGACAGTTTCCGGGCGGATGTCCTCAGAAAACGGATTCAGCTGGCGTTATGGCTATGACATCGGGATACAGGACAACCAGATAATTGTCCGGGTGGAAGTTAACCTGGTTCCCGGGGATGGGGTAAAAAAAATAGCACTTGACCGGGTCATTCCGGGGTGGGAAAAAGAGATAGAACATATCTGGAGCAGAAAGTTTGGCATACAGACCCAAACAGGCCAACTCTATCCTATCGTGGTGGATGCAGCCTTCAAGGGGAGGCGGTTCCACCATGATGTCATTGTCAAGCCCGGCGGTGGGTGTTGTACCGACCAACTCAATTGGCACATACTCGATACGCCCATGGCCATTGCCCACGAATTCGGTCATATGCTGGGAAATTATGATGAATACAGGCGAGGGGCCCTGGATCCCGGGACAAAAATCATTGACCCCACAAGCATTATGACCAGTAAGCCCAAGAACGGAATCGCTTATCCCCGCCATTTTCAAAGGGTACTCGATTGGTTCAAAGAGAAAAACGGTTCAGACAATATGATGCTGTTGACCCTTCATCAAGAACCCAGTAAATAATATATAATTTCACTTTAAAGAAGAGATGAGACAATGAAAAAAATGTACAGACACTTCATCCATTTTTTTGTGTACGGGATCTTTTTACTGCTTACGGCGAGCGCTGCTAACTCCGCTGTGACCATTGAAAATGGAACTTTTTCAGATGTGACACCCTCTGGCTTCTCAGTCATATGGCAGACCTCTGAGCCGGCAACACCCTATATATCCATATTCTCCGATGCTGCGGGAAGTGTGGATATTACAGGGGATTTTGAGGTGGTTGCCTTTCCGCTTCACAGTGGCGATCCCGCAATCGCGGATGAATACCTGTCAGACGTGTCAAAGGATGATATCCGGGACCAGGCAAAAATGCTGGGGTTGGTGAAATTATCTGTTTTCGGTTGTGCACCGAATACCCCCTATTATTTTAAAATTCATTCTCAAACAGACACAGAGACAACAACCTGGCCGGAAGTCAACCCAATGGAAGTGATCACCCCTGGTGAAAATGCATTTATCATTGATGCCAAACAGCTTCTGGTTACACTTTCCAACGATGCAGGGGATCTGGATGCAGCAGGCTGGATCGTGTCCGCAGGTGCGGAGGGAATGCTGTCAAAGGTTTCCGAGTTTGTGGGTGACGGCGCCGGAGAAGACCAGGCGTGTTTGAACCTGAGCAATTTTTTTGATCTGGAAGGAAACAATTGGACCCCGGCCGTAATGAAAGTGATTGACCTGGAAGTCCGGGTGCCGGGATCAAATCCCGTCCAAAGATCAGCAACCATTCATTTTTCAGAAAATTTCAATGTGTCGGACCTGGTGACCCTTAACATCAATATTGATGAGGTCGCAGACGAAATACCTCCTGTAGTTGAAGCATCTCCTCCCGGCGGCCCCTATTCATCTCCCCAGAACGTAATTCTTTCTGCCGATGAACAAGCCTATATTTTCTACACAACCGATGCGAGTGATCCCACGACCGATTCCACGCCATACACTGAAGGAATTGCCATCTTGGCAACCACAACACTTAAATTCATGGGGGTGGATTCTGCCGGTAACCAGAGTGATATTGAGAGTGAAGTGTACACCATTGTTGATAATTCACCGCCCTATGTCCCGTCGGGTCCGGATCCGGGCAATGGCGGCGCAGGTATAACCATTGAAACGCCCCTTAACTGGCAGGGCGGGGATCCTGATATTGGAGATGTTGTGACCTATGATGTCTATTACAAGACCGGGACAAGTGCTTTTGTACTGGCCTGCCAGGATCTCACTGAAACAACTTGTCAGCCGCCCCTGCTTGGGTTCAGCGAAACCTACTTGTGGCAGGTGGTTGCAAAAGACAGCGAAGACCAGGAAACAACAGGTCCTGTCTGGAGTTTTACAACATTTGCCTTCGATGGTGATGAAGATAACGATGGAATGATCAACGAAGACGAAATCTCCTGGGGCACTGATCCATTCAACTGGGATACTGACCGAGACGGGTATGGGGATGGAGAAGAGTTCTACCTGGGGACCAATTTCCTGGACAGCGGCAGCAAACCGCCGTATCCGCCGCAATTCGGAGATATAGATGGAGACCGGGATATTGACGGCTATGACCTTTCCCTGCTGGTATCCCTGCTGGGTACGACTGTTGGAGATGAGAATTTCAATGGGCGGGTGGACTTCAATGCAGACGGTGTCATTGATGAAGCAGATTTGGAATTATTCACCCGGGTCTTTGGGTATGCCTTCCATCAGAGTTGCGATCCGTCAGCTGATTTTGACAATGACGGAGACGTGGATGGAGACGACCTTTTAATCTTTATTGATCTGTTCGGTTTGGAGGAAGAAGACCCGGGCTTTGATCTCCGGGCCGATTACAATGGTGACGGGATCATAAACCGCTGGGATCTTCGTATCTTTGCAATGAATTTTGGCTGCACTTTTGAATAATTCCCTATGTTCTGGCGGGCATAGGGAGTTGGGAGTATTGAGTTTGACTTAATTTTTTAACCACAAAATATGCAAAATGTTGTGAACGAAAGGCCGTGGAAATTATTTTTCACGGCCTTTCTGTTTTATGCGCCAGGGTATGGCGCAACGCCTCACTGGCAATGCTGTGGCCTCTCTATGTCACAGCAGTAAGCTTATCTGTACGATCTTCAAGTGTTTTGATGATCTCCTGGATAGAATCAACCTGGGGTTCGTCAAAATAGACTTCACCACATTGCCGGCATACCCAGGCCGGGACTTCATCCAGTGTCAGGTGGTAACCTTTCTTATCGATATGGAAAGGTGCCGTACCTTTGATCATTGTTCCCTGGCAATGCATACACTTCATGATTTCTTCCTTGTTTTAAAATCGTTTTCCCAATTCTGTTTACTCGGCAGATAGGCCGTTATAATGGCCAGGTAGTCCTGTTTGGACGAACAAACCACATGTATAGGCCGGTCTGTGATGCCAAGTAAAAGACAGCTATTACCACGGACATCTTCCGGATAATTTTCTATGACTTCTCCATTTTCTATAACGTAGCGGATATCTTTGGTGCTTATCATTCTATCCGGTTTTGACATTTGGCGTACCGCATGGGGAAGAAATAGTATTCTTTTGGCTGCGCTTTTTTTAATGCGATCAAGTGCGTCTTTTTTATCGATCATCAATAAATCCTGCTATTGGCTGGTTTCCGATGTCAACCGCTGAAAACGGTTTTTGATAATAAGGGATATGTTAAATAACTCCGTCATTTTTATCAGCAAATCAATGGATGGAGTATATATCCCCAGTTCATATACCATAATCACTCCATAGTTTTATTATAATCAGGTTAATTTGATTATATTTATTCAATAGTGTGCCCTTATTTTTTTTGTTAGGCAAGTTTTTTTGTTGTATTCATGATACCCCTTTTTTAACCATACGGTTTCTGTTTATTGGTGGTAAATAGTTTTTTTGTTGCGAAGCTTGGGTTAATACCCTGCCTCTTGGGGCGAAGTATTTAAACCTGATACCCCTCCGATTGCGGCGGGGAGAACTTCATCTTTAAAACAGGGGTAGCGTTTTATCTAAAGAAGATGAAAGAAATTGGGAAATGTTTTTACAACTATATGAAAAATAGTTCCGATAAGAACCTGAAGGTATTGTAACATCTTATCTTGTTATGGTCAGTGAAATAACAAACACCGGTCAAAGTTTGGTTTGGTCAAGTAGCCTTAATTCAGGAGCCAATAGCTGTACTTATAATTATGCTGGGAGTGCTAACGCTGATCTTAAATCTGGAAGCCGATACCTGATTCATCTGCATTCCTACAATGAAAATAGTAACCAGGCAATTTCGGTTTTGGGAGTTACTTATATCTTATCTCCAGGGGATTAGTTGAAGCAGCCAGTAATTTCAACCTGGTCCATACCCTTGGATGAATATTTGCAGGTCAGCGCCGTCCGCATTACCATCAGACTCAAAATCTCAAATACATCCTCCCTTTGTCATTGGGCAGGACCGCTTCAAGGAAAAACAGTATCCTGACGGGCCAAAAGAGGTCTTTAACTACGACTCGGCAGGAAATCTGACCCAGAAAAACATCCGGGCCGGGGAGTCCATTGTTTATGCCTATGATTCCCTAAACCGGATGACAACCAAAACAACACCGTAAAAAAAACCACTTATACAGATGATAAGGCCAGCCGGCTGGTCACGGCAGCAGACGGCATCCTGACCTCTACTTCTGCCGCTGCTTATGCATATGATCCTAAAAATCGGCTTGCCCAGGTGACAAAACCTTTATGACCGCCACCTATTCCAGTGATCCCATGGGAAGGCGGCAGGATTAAACCGTGAATTCTGTCTTCACGGACTTTTTCTATGACGGCAGATGCGTCAGAGCTGGATTTTTTTAAGGCTGCTTGATTTTGTGTGTCTGAATGGATACAATCCTAAAAAATGAACGTTTTACAAAAATCAGATGCATGGCTGACCAAACTTAAAGACCAGGTAGGAAAAGCCAAGATAGTTTTGCGTCTTGAACGTGCTGCAAACGGAAATAGTTTATTTCCTACTGTTGGGCGGTGACAAATCAACTCAAAAGCGTGATATTCAGCGTGCTATAGCTATGGCTAGCACATTATTATTAAAGGATTGATACTATGACCAATTTTACACCCTTTGATGTGGCTGATTACCTTGACAACGAAGAGATGATTGCTGCATATCTGACTGGAGCGCTGGAAGATCCTGATCCCAATGCATTTCTTGTAGCAGTGAAGACCGTGGCTCGTTCTCGTGGTATGACACAGTTAGCAAAGGATACCGGTTTAGGACGAACAAGTCTTTATAAAGCACTTTCGCCTGGATCTAAACCTCGTTACGAAACTGTGATGAAAGTAGTTAGAGCACTGGGTGTGAATCTTCACGCAGAAATTAGTCATACCTAGCCTAATCCTTCGCAGGATCATCAATGCACCGGGCAGAATCGATCAGAATATCCGTATTAACAATGATCATATCAACTCATATCCCATTCTGACTCCCTGGTGCTGCGGACCCATTTGTTACTATCTCTCATATCCTCGCGGCCTTCCCATATACCGATAAAAGGTTCATTGGCTATTTTGTTGCGGGCAGTTTTTTTACCCGGCCGGATCAAACTCCAAGGTTTTCTCAGGTTTTATCAAAGGGGATTCCTTCCGTGCGGTTTTTAGCGTCTATCAGCCGTTTTTTCATTGCTGCACTTTTAAGCAG
>JASJGP010000572.1:0-6230 GCA_033791485.1 Desulfobacterales bacterium
ACATACAAAATGTGCTTGTTTGTTGTTCTTTCTTAATCCGCCTGCGGCGGACTAATACCTTCAAACAGCGACCCGCATTAAAATCGGATCACCTGAAAGCTCATTTGGGTTTATTTCTCAATAGGCTAAATTAATACAAAAATTGCTTGCAAAACGTAATGGAGGAAAAATGGCAAAGAAAAGAAAAATAAAGATATCGCGAAAACAGCTCCTCAATGAACCGGATGAATTTATAACTTTCTCATCCAAATTGCTAAAGTTTATTATAGATCATAAAAATCAGATAACAATTGCCGTGTCAGTTATTTTTATGTTTTTACTGGCATTTTCCGGCTGGAGATATTTTTTAAATAAAGCCGAAGACAAAGCTTCTATATCCCTTGACCGGAATATAACCAGATACGAATCAGCAAAGATGAAAGGGGATGCTAACGAGGCTTATCTTGAGGTGGAAAAAGATTTTCAGTTGTTATTAAAAAAATATTCGGGCAAGCATGGCGGAAAACTTGCTCGGGTTATTTTTGCAAATATTTGCTATAATGCCGGAAAAGCGGATGAAGCTATTGCTTTATACAAAAAATCGTTGAAGGATTTTGATGACAAACCATTTATTAAAAATCTGATTTTAAACAGCCTGGGCTATGCGTACGAAAAGAAGGAAGATTACGCCGGTGCTATACAATATTTCGAAATGACTGCCCTAGGACCGCAGCCTGATCTGAAAAATGAAGCTTGGTATAATCTTGGCAGGCTTTATTCCCGGGAAGGTGATAACGAGAAAAGTTCAAAAGCATACAGTAAAATCGTTTCTGATTTTACAAATTCAATATACTTTGACCTTGTAAAGGAAAAGCTGGCATATTTATAATCAGTTTGAAAATTTCTGATGACATAATGAGACCCTCCAAAAGTACCGGTTCGAAGTCTGCGCTAATCTGCAAAGGTCTCATAATAAAAACGGCTAACCAGGACCATCCCGGTTAGCCGAAAAAGGAGGAAAACATATGAAAAATTTGTTTGTTGTTTTTAAGTAATGCAAATTTCCTGCCAAACTATGAAAAATTAAAACATATTTTCACGCCTATTGTTTATATCAATTATTACAACAATATATGAGCTAATTTATTTGCCAGATGCTGCATTTCCCTCCTATTTTTATTTTCTTAAACCAATAGAAAATTCAAATTTTTGAACCATTTTTAAGGCCTGACAACTTAACTATTTGAATTAACTTGGTATACATTTTATTTGGTCAGGTTCAAATTTTTGAACCCGTTTTTATTAAAATTATATAACCTCCTGAATTAACATACTTTCATTCTTTTACCTGTTGGTTCAAATTTTTGAACTAATATCAAGTTTAAACTTTTTTATCTTCCAGTTAAGACCACTTTTTCCAATGCCAAGCAGCTTTGCAGCTTCCGATTGAACATTGCCTGTTGACTTCAGAGCCCTGCTTATCATCTTTTTTTCTATTAAATCAAGGGTTTCATCCAGGTGTGCATTTTCAGGTATTCCTTCCAGATATAAGGTATTATAAACATTTGCCTTAAATTCCTTAGGAAGATCCGCCTCACTTATTTTAGCTGTAGTACACATAACCATTGCGCGTTCAATGACATTTTCAAGCTCGCGAACATTTCCGGGCCATGCATAATCATAAAAAAGCCGTTCAACTTCTTTTGCAATACCATTAAGCGGAATGTCTGATTTATGTTCATGTGCATACTTGGCAATAAAATGTTTGGCCAGAAGATGGATGTCCTCTTTTCGCTGCTGCAATGGTGGCAATACAATATGTACTACATTTAACCGGTAAAAAAGGTCTTCACGGAATTGTTGATTTATCATTTCATTTTTCAGGTTCTTATTTGTTGCTGCAATAATACGAATATTTACAGAAACCGGCTTTACTCCTCCGACCCGTTCAAAGACCTTTTCCTGGAGGACACGAAGAAGTTTTACCTGAAGGCCGGGTGAAAGTTCTCCGATCTCGTCGAGAAACAAAGTCCCGCCGTCAGCCAATTCAAACCGTCCCTTTTTCATGGCAACAGCACCGGTAAATGCTCCTTTTTCATGGCCAAAAAGTTCACTTTCGAGAAGGTTTTCAGCCAAAGCACTGCAGTTGACTGCTACAAAAGGTTTCTCTCGCCTGGGAGAGTTAAAATGAATAGAGTTTGCAACGAGCTCCTTGCCTGTGCCGCTTCCTCCTTCGATGAGCACCGTTGCTGAGGAAGGTGCAACCTTTCTGATATTCTCATAAATATCATGCATCACTTTACTTTTTCCGATGATATTTCCGAAACTGTATTGTGATTTTACTGCATCCCGAAGGCGTCTGTTTTCCTTGACAACCCTGTACATGGAAATGGCTTTATTAACGTAAACAACAAGTTTCTCGTTATCGAAGGGTTTTAATATATAACTGTAAGCCCCTTTTCCCATCGCTTCAACCGCCTTATCAACACTACCATATGCAGTCATCATGATTACCGGCATATCGGGATCTCTGGCCTTAATTTTTTCAAGGAGTTCAATGCCGTCCATGGAAGGCATCTTCATGTCTGTCAAAACAAGATCAACATCGGAGGTTTTCTGAATTTCAAGGGCCTCCCTGCCGCTGTTCGCTGTCAGAACTTCGAACCCTTCTTCTTCTAAAACGGCGCTTAAAATAAGCGGATAATTTTTTTCATCATCAACGACAAGTACCGTTTCCATAGACTGTCTCTCCTGATTTTCAGGCCTGATTTTCAGGCAGTGTAACTTTTGCCCTGACTCCGCCGGCAGATCTGTTTTCAAGCTCGATACTTCCTTCATGGGCTTCGATTATGTTTTTCACAATAACCAGCCCAAGCCCTGTTCCTTTTTCCTTGGTTGTAAAAAAAGGATCCCAGATTTTTTCAGCGAGGTTATCCGGAATACCTTCCCCTTCATCCTCAATTAATATTGCTACGGCACCCGCGGTAGAACTGATTTTAATATAAATGGTCCCGCCGTTTTGAATCGCCTGGATGGCATTAATTAAAAGATTAAGAAATGCCTGGTAGAGCATATCAAAATCAGCCATTATTGCCGGGAGATTATTATCATTATGCTTTTTAATGATATACCCTTGGCTTTTAGTCTGAGCTGAAAGATACTTTATATTCTTTTCAAGAATTTCTTCTACATGGCATATAGCAAAAGCAGGCCTTTTCGGTTTTGCAAAATTTAAAAAATCCGTGATTATATTATTTAACCTGCCTGATTCCTCTACAATGATATCAGGTATTGTGTTTGAAGGATCAAAGCCTGCCATCTTTTTCTTTAAAAGTTCAGCAGAACTTCTTATAATTCCCAATGGGTTGCGGATTTCATGGGAAATTCCGGATACCATCTCGCCCAGAGAAGACATATGCTTTGAGCGACTCAATGCTTCCTCAAGCCTGAGTTTTTCCTGAGTACGTTTTTGGATGATACCTTCACCTCTCTTCACTACGAAAATAAGGACAAGGAACAATACAGACATTACGATTGTGCTGGTAATAATAACATCAATCTGAAACTTGAAAATCGTTTTATATTCTTTCGACATATCCTGAACTATTTCAATAACGCCAAGCACAGGGCCGGATAGCGTAGAAAGGGGCCTTTCTGCACGCAAGGGAGCAAATGTAATGATGCGGCTTTCTTTTGGAAATCCGAGCAAAATTTCTATAATATTACCTACTTGAACCTGTTTTGAAACTGTTTCTCCCATAAGCGCTTTTTTAAAAGCCGCGCCACCATAATCCTTTTTACCTATTAAGGATTTGTCAAAACTGTACGAAATGGTTTCCTTCATGTCGTATATGTTTACCATTTCTACTTTGAAACTGTGCAACGTGCTCCTTACAACTTTGTCCATATGTTCAAACTGTTCTTTTTCCCTTAGTCTAATTCCACCATATTTTAGGGCAACCGGTATTATGAATTGTAGAAATATCTGATGGTTGAGATTTTCTATAAGAAGCAGGGCATACTCTTCACTTTTCTCACGCTGCATCGTCCTTGCCCGATGGGTATTGAGTATGGATATAATAATTGCCCCTGAAAAAATTACGATTAAACTTGTAAAAGTGAAGTACTTGACAAGTCGGAAAGGTTTAACTTTTTCTTCAGAAGATTGGAGGGTCATGGCCATAGGAAATAAGGTTCCGGGAAATTTTGATGGTGTCGTAAAAAATCGAATTTACCACAGAGAACACAGAGATAACAAATTAATAAAATAAGCTATTCTATGTGTTTTCTGCAAGCTCTGTGGTGAAAAATGACTTTTTACGAGACCGTCAATTTTTAAAACCACGTCTTTCTGGCGTGGAATTTTTACTGTTTAAAGCTAAGGTTCTTAATACATATCAGCAAAATATATTGAAAAGCAACCTGGGTGTCAAGTTTCAAAGCAAAAGCCAAAAAGATCAGCGATAGATACGGTAATCTACCTGGCACTTTTCCGCTTTATAGGAAAACTTTCTGACCGTTGTCCGAAGTATTTTTGCCGCCAGTGTGATATTGCCGCGCGTATTTTTAAGAGCATCTATTATCATCTCCCTTTCAAGATTTCCTACGGCATCCTCTATGGATACGGCCGGCAATGTATCCGATTCCGTGCCAGTCTGCAGGGTAGGCGGAAGGTGGTAACTGTGGATTACCCCCTCTTCACATAAAAGTACGGCCCGTTCAATGCAGTTTTCAAGCTCCCTCACATTCCCCGGCCAGTGGTATTCCATAAGCATGTCTATGGCAGGCGTTGAAAACCTTCTGATGTCCTTATTGTTTTCTTTTGCATATTTTTCAAGAAAATAGTCGGCAAGAAGCAGAATATCAGTCTTGCGTTCTCTTAAGGGAGGCATGTAAATTGGAAAAACATTTAACCTGTAATACAGATCGCCCCTGAAACTTTCATCTTCGACAGCCTGTTCAAGATTTTTGTTCGTAGCGGCAACAACACGGACATCCACTTTAATGGTCTTATGTCCACCTACCCGTTCAAATTCTTTTTCCTGCAAAACACGAAGCAATTTTACCTGGACATCAAGACTGATGGAACCAATTTCATCTAAGAATATGGTTCCCATATGTGCCAGCTCAAATTTGCCCAGCTTTTTTTTTATTGCGCCTGTAAAAGCCCCTTTTTCATGGCCAAAAAGTTCGCTTTCAATCAAATTTGCAGGCAGTGAAACGCAGTTGACCTTAATAAAAGCATTTTTTGCCCTGTTGCTGCTATAATGTATGGAGTTAGCGGTAAGTTCTTTCCCTGTTCCGCTTTCACCTCGAATAAGTACTGTTGCATTGCTTTTGGAAACCTGGGAGATCATCTGATAGACCTCTCGCATTTTATTGCTGTTACCTATAATATTGGTGATACTGTATTTATTCCCGAGTTTTTCTCTGAGCCGTTTATTTTCTTCTCTCAACTGCTTTTTTTCAAGGTGTATTATTTCAATGTTAATAACATGTTGTGCGATCATTGTCGCTACAACAGACAGAAGTTTTTTTCCTTCTTTCAGTATGTAAGATTCATCAAAAGGTCTGTCGACGCTCAATGCTCCGATAACCTGTTTTCCCTTTTTTACAGGCACGCATATAAATGAGATTTCCTGAACCTGTCTGGACTTTCTGGATGCAGTTCTGTCAAGAAACAGTGGTTCATTACTTATTTTTGGAACGGCTACACCTTTTCCGGTTTCAATAACACGGCCGGTAATTCCTTCTCCGAGTTTATATTTCACTCTCGACATGGCATTTTTTGAAATACCATGAGCAACCTCAATATTTATCTCGTTTCTTACAGGATTAAGAATTGTTACAGTTCCTCTTACCATATTCATGGAGCTGGATAGTATCTCCAAAACCTTGTATAAAGATTTTCGAAGGTTAAGATGTTCATTAAGTGCCTTACTTATCTCATAAAGCAAGGTAATTTCTTATAGTCGTTTTATTGTACGCATTTATTCCAACTCCTGTTGATGTGTTTTAGCCTTTTTGGTGTAATAATACATTTTTGTAATAAATAGCAGCTTTCCTGTCAATATCAACTAAAACAAGTTTGATGGCGTCGTAAAAAGTCTCATCTACTGCGTTGTAGCGGTTTTTCAGGAACTCGACATACTATATGTATTGTCTCGTCCCTGAAAAACCACTACGCCTTGCACCCCAAGGGCACTTCCTACGGGGCGTATATGAGCCTTTTTGTTTAGCCATCCGGCGCT
>JASJGP010000573.1:0-3430 GCA_033791485.1 Desulfobacterales bacterium
TTAGCAAAATTACAACAATTAAAGGCGTTTATTTAAATAAATTATTTTATGGCAAATGAGAACTCAACTGCTGGATGTCAGGTATTTTTGCAAAGTGTAGATATAAAACGTTCTATTCCAAGGTAAGTCTGAGATCCCCAAACAAGCGTTTTTAAAAGGTCTCGCTATTTTGTATATGAAATCCTATTGTATAAAAGTGAAATACCCCTTAGTGTTGTTACAGCATTTTTCATGGCTGCAAAAACTTGTCCACATCATCTTTTGTGTTGTCAACTCCAAAAGAAATAATCAGCTGTCCTGTGTATCAGCATGATTGAGGCCTAAAGACATCAGGACGTGAGCATTCTTTTCCTGGGAATTAATCGGTTCCAATTGATGGCTTATAAATAAAAATCTGAAAAAAGCCATTTTTCAAGGTTAAATTTACATATCAGCCTAATTTTGTTTTCGCAAGTGAAAATGTTTAATTGAAAATGTTTAAATTGTTATCCGCCGAATGAGAAATCCTTTACTATTAGTCTTTATTCAATTTGAAAAACTACTTTGGTTTCGGTTTGAACGGGGTAAAGGATTCTTATTTTCCTTTAATCGTTTGACAATGTGATGCGACTTGGTTAAGAAAAGTGCAACAAATAATTAAAAAAATAAAAGGAATATATATGGATATACCAGGTAAAAAAGCGGGCATAGAGCCTGTCAGGCTGGAGCCTGAAAGCAAGTTTAAGTTTAAATGCCATAAAGATATTAAATGTTTTACCAAGTGCTGCAGAGGAATCAGCATTACCCTTACCCCCTATGACATTATCAGGCTTAAAAATCGTCTCGACCTTTCCTCCGAAGAATTTTTGGCAATATATACTGAGCCGCATATTTTAGAAAAGACCGATCTTCCTGTTATAACACTTAAGCTTATAGATGATGAAACATCCGATTCAGACAAGAAAGCCTGCCCCTTTGTAAGAGAAGATGGATGCATTATATATGAAGACAGACCCACCACGTGCCGGTATTATCCTTTAGGAGTTGCTACTTTAAGCCATAAGGAAGGTTCAGATGGCGAAGGATTTTATTTCTTTGTTAATGAGCCCCATTGCCTTGGATTTGAAGAGGATAAAGAGTGGACGGTTAGTAAATGGCGAAAGGACCAGGGTGTTGATATCCACGATGATATTAATGCGCAGTGGACTGATTTAGTTGTAAGAAAACGTTCATTTCCTCCGAATATCAAACTTACGGACCAGGCCAAGCAGATGTTTTTCATGGTGAGTTACAATATCGATAAATTCAGGGAGTTTGTTTTTGAGAGTTCGTTCCTTAAGCGCTTTGATATAGATGAAAAAACCTTGGAAAAAATTAAAAATGACGAAATCGAATTGCTACAATTTGGTGTTGAATGGCTGAAGGGGATCCTCTTTAAACAAACCGACCCCCAGCAGCAGGCAGCTGCCGCTACGCCGGAGGCGGAGAAAAACGAGTAGTGGCCACTAATTTATAAGCATGCTCGTTGCAATTTGCCAGCCTCTTAAAAAATCGAATTTACCACGGAGAACACGGAGCTCACAGAGGTAACCAATAAATACAACAGGCTATTCTCTGTGTTCTCTGAGGGCTCTGTGCTGAAAAATGACTTTTTACGAGACCGTCAAATCGTGGAGTGTAAAAAAATGACGAACAAATATGTAATCGCACTTGACCAGGGGACTACCAGTTCCAGGGCGGTGTTGTTTAACAGCCAGGGCAAAATTGAGGGTATTACACAAAAAGAATTCACCCAGCACTTTCCCCGGTCGGGTTGGGTTGAGCACGATCCCATGGAAATATGGGAATCGCAGTGGGAAGTGTTCGAACAGCTTGTCAATG
Source organism: Desulfobacterales bacterium (assembly GCA_033791485.1). GTDB lineage: Bacteria > Desulfobacterota > Desulfobacteria > Desulfobacterales > JAUWMJ01 > JAUWMJ01. The sequence continues at coordinate 1,861 of JASJGP010000573.1, forward strand.
AGCAGAAGATTAATCCTTCCGATATAGCGGCAATTGGCATTACCAACCAGAGAGAAACAACTGTTGTTTGGGATAAGAACTCGGGAGAACCCGTCTTTAACGCAATTGTGTGGCAGGACAGAAGAACCGCCGCAATCTGTGAATCGTTAAAGTCAAATGACCTTGAAGAATATATTCGCCGCAATACCGGACTGGTTATTGACTCTTATTTCTCTGGGACAAAGATCAAATGGATATTGGATAATATCAAAGATACCCGGCAAAGAGCTGAGAAAGGCGAATTATTATTCGGCACCATTGACACGTGGCTGATCTGGAAACTGACGAATGGAAAAGTGCATGCCACAGATTATTCAAATGCCTCACGCACCTTACTGTACAATATCCGGCAGTTGAAATGGGATTCCAGGCTTCTGGAAGCGTTGGGCGTTCCTGACAATATGTTGCCTGAAGTCCGGGATTCCTCTGGAAATTTCGGAGAACTGGAATATAAGGGAGTAAAAATTCCCATAACCGGCGTGGCAGGCGACCAGCAGGCTGCCCTGTTTGGTCAGGCTTGCTTTGAAGAGGGCATGGCCAAGAACACTTATGGAACGGGTTGCTTCCTTTTGATGAATACGGGAGAACATCCTGTTCTCAGTCAATCAGGTCTGGTTACGACCATCGCATGGGGAATTGATGGAAATATCCAATATGCACTGGAGGGCAGCGTATTTGTTGCCGGTGCTGCCATACAATGGCTGAGGGACGGGCTGAAAATCATAGATTCAGCGCCAGCATCAGAGGAGCTTGCCAGACAGGCCGGTGACGCAGAAGGTGTTTATGTTGTTCCGGCCTTTGTGGGCCTTGGAGCACCCTACTGGGACATGTACGCCAGAGGAGCTATTTTTGGTCTCACCAGGGATACAGGCAGGGAGCATATCGCTAAAGCCACATTGGAATCCCTGGCATTCCAGACAAGGGATGTGCTGGATGCCATGCAAAAAGACTCCGGCATTGAGCTTAAAAAACTACAAGTTGACGGCGGAGCTTCCGCTAACGATTTACTAATGCAATTCCAGGCCGACATCATTGGCGCGAGCGTTGAAAGGCCTGAAGTAATTGAGTCAACAGCCCTGGGTGCGGCTTACCTTGCCGGCATGGCTGTAGGGCTATGGGAGAAGGAGCAGCTTGCCGGCAACAGAAGAATCGATAAATCGTTTCTCCCTTTGATAGATGATACCAAAAGACAAGCTTTGTATGCAGGCTGGCAAAAGGCAGTAAAACGAAGCATGGGTTGGATCGAATCTTGATGGCGTTGTAAAAAGCTATGAACGTCGAACATTCAACGTTGAATTTTGAATAATGTATTCTGCCAATTTTAAACCGGCAGAGCGAAGCGATTTCATCATTCGATGTTCGACGTTCAAGAAAATCTTTCGACCAACTAAATCATAACCTATTGATATGATAGATAAGTTATTTTCGATTATAGTGCCGTAAAGCTGCATATTGTAGCTTTTTACGAATTTATCAAATTTCCAATTTCTAATTTCAACGTTCCGTGAACGCTTAATCCTATCTGCCGCCT
>JASJGP010000574.1:0-6362 GCA_033791485.1 Desulfobacterales bacterium
CATATGGCTTAAGCGGGTAAAGGGGATTGCAACCAGCATGATTTCTCCGGATATAATATGAAGAATCATGAAAAACTGGTAATTAACCCACTGATGATAAGCTATAAAACCCGTGATAAACGGTGCTGCTACAATAGCAAGTATAGCGTAATCAGAAGCAGATGTTACGTACTGAACTTCCGGAGACACTATTCTGCGGACGAGGAAAAAGATACAGGATCCGACAACTACCAGGGCCATTATATCTGCCACACCATCGGAGAGAGACCATAGGCTGATATTCCAGGATTCATCCCAGAGGATAGCGTGGGATAAAAGAAAAACAGGCGTTATGATAAGGCATATGTGAAAAGCAAAGGTAACAATAGTTAAAACAGGGTGCCTTTTCCAGTTAACGGTGGCAAATGGTGTGATCCAGTGAAAAATAGAGCGAAAACTGTATTTAAAACTCATATAAGTATAGATGAATTTCTCTTTCTTATTAACAAGATAGAGCATGTTTATCAGTCGGTACAGGCTGCCTGCGATAAAGACGATGAAAGCCGCCCATGCGAGAGGGCCGGTTACAAAATTATAAAGATCGTGCATTTTTCCTCCTTTACCAGGCCATTATCAGATTAGATCGCTTAACGGAATAATACGTCTATAATATGTGCCGTCTTCAATCGTTCTGAGGAGAACCTTACTGCTGTCCGGGCTGAAGATCGGGTCCCAGGCGTTTTCACATTCTTTATTCCACAACTTATCATTAACCGCTATGGTGTATTTCCCGTTTTTTTCTACTTTTGCTGCAACACTTGAGCTGTCCGGGCTGAAAACGGGTTTCCATGCCATGTCAAAGGTGTTTGACCATGGTGAGCCATCCACTGCAACTTTCCACAAATCACCATCCTTGGCAAGGGCTGCCAGCCGTTTGCTGTCCGGGCTGAAAACCGCATCTGTAACAAAATCTTTGAAAGTGACTGCCCAGGGTGTGCCATCTATAGCCATTGTCCATCTTCCGTATTTTGGTGCAACAATGGCAGCCAGCTTTTTTCCGTCAGGACTGTACATCTGGTGCCAGATCTGAACAAATTTTTGATTCCATATCGGGTTGCCATCTTCTGCAAGGGTCCATTTCCCGCCCACCCGTACCGGGGCAACAACACTATTTCCTCGGGGACTGAAAATGGGCTCCCAGACGCAACTGAAAGTTTTATCCCAGGGAACGCCGTCAACAGCAATGGTGTAATCATACAAATTGAGTCTGACCTCAGCAGCCAACTTTTTTCCGTCTGGGCTGAAGGCCAAATTCCAGGCATTGACAAAATTTTTATCCCAAGCGATGCCGTCTATCGCTGCGGTGAATGCACCTTCCTGAAACTTGTGGATTTCAGCTTCGCCGAATTTTTCGGTTTGAACCGTAGCGGCGGTTCTTTTCCCATCCGGACTTAAGGCCGTATTGGTCATATTGGAATACGTATTTTCCCAGGTAACACCGTTTAACGCCATACAATACTGCATGTCCTGTTGAACTGAAACCGCAATGTTTTTTCCGTCTGGGCTGAAAACCGTATCCATTGCATAGCCGAATTTATTTTCCCAGGCAATGCCATCCACTGCAACAGTCCATTCCGCCATCTCCGACACCAGGGCGGTTAAACGACCATCCGGTGAAAATCGAAGGTACCAGATTTTATCAAAAACGTTTTCCCATGCGCCCTCATTTACACATACGGAGAATTCGCCCTCGTCTAAATTCACAATGGCAGCCACCTTCTCTCCGTCAGGACTGGCATAAGGTTCTTCAATCCATCTGAATTTATCATTCCAATGGCCCGTTGGAATCGCTTTTTCACCGATATCCCAGTCCCAGCTCTCTGAATTTACCATGTACCTTCTCCTTTTGTATATAGACTACTCTTTTTGAAAATTTTAAGCGTCCTATCATTTTTTTAAGAAAATTTCAATAACAATGATAATTTAAGCGTTCACGGAACGCTGAAAATAGAAAATAGAAATTGGATATTTGGCTTTCATGCTTTTGTACTACGGTGTTCTGAACCTTTTTGTTTCACTTATCAAAGTCGTGCCAGACCATATCTGATAACGCTTATGCCAGTTTGTATACATCCAATTCGTAAACTCGTTTCATCTCTCCCGAATTTCTAATTTCAAGCCGTTAACGGCTACCAATAATTAAAGAATTATATTACTCTTAATCCGGTATGGGAAAAGTAATGGCAAAGCATGTTCCTTTTGCATTGCTGGAAGCGACTTTAATATTTCCACCACATTCTTTTATGATACCGTAGCTGATGGAAAGTCCAAGCCCTGTGCCTTCACCCACTTCCTTTGTCGTGAAAAAAGGCTCAAATATCTTATCGGATATACCTTTTGTAATTCCTGGTCCCGTATCACAGATCTCTGCAATAACTTTCTTTTCTTCAGACCTTGTTTTCAGAGTAATTTTATTGCTGTCATTCTTATATACTTTTGATTTCCATTTCTCCTCAATGGCATCCCTTGCGTTAACCAGGAGATTAATAAATACCTGTTCAAGGCGGTCAGGATTTGCCATTATCATGGGAAGATCTTCTTTGATATCCCAGGCCACATCGATTCCCCTTACCTTCAACTGCTGGCTGAACATTTCGAAAGATCTTTTAAGCGCATCGTTTACCTGTACTTTTACCAGCTTTATATCAGACTTTCTGCCGAACTCTCTCATATGATTGATAATTTTTGCAGCCCGGTCAACATGGCTGTCTATTTCTTCCGACAGGGACAAAAGGATGTCCTCCCTGATACGCTCTTTTTTCTTAATCTTTTTCATAAAGAAGCTGCTTGCTGTTTTAATAACCGAGAGGGGTTGATTGAGTTCGTGTGCAACGCCGGTTGACATCTCTCCTAAGGTAGCCATCTTACCGGCCTGTATTAATTGCTGTTCGGTTTCAAGTCGCTTGGTTATATCAAGGGTGGTTACAAGCAGTACTTTTTGCCCCTCAGACTCAGAGGCTGAAATCCTTACGCTGATAAAAAGTGTTCTGCCATCTTTATTCATACATTTTGCACGGTTTATCACCGCAGATGTCTTTAATCTGGTCGCATATTGATCCTTTTCTTCTTCCTTAAACAGTTTAAGGAAGGAGTTATTAAGCATCTCATCCTTGGAATACCCGTAAATATCTTCGACCATGTCGTTGCAATCGAGAATTTTAAAGGTATCGGCATCCAGGACAAAAACAGGATCGGGCATATTACTGAAAATATCATGATATTTTTTTTCAGATTGTTTTAATTTCTCTTCAAGCTGTTTCCTGGAAGTAATATCCAGGCTTATTTCCATGGCTGCAACAATTTCGCCTTGTGCATTTCTGATTGGAGAAGATTTGACAAACCAATAAGTGGTGGTCCCATCTTTGTTAATACCGGTTTCTTCGCTGAAGTACGATCTGCCGGTTAAAAATGTTTCTTCAACCGGACAGATCTTGCATTTTTTATCCCGCCCCTTATAGGCATGATAACAGAAGTCTCCGAGCTCCGGGCCGAATGTATCATAAAATTCACGATTGTACTTGAGGAGCTTGTAATTTTTATCCTGAACCGTAATCAGACAAGGTACAAGCTCAAACAGATTCTGGTATTCATCCCGCTGTCTGTTCAGCTCAACCTGCTTTTCACTTATCTCAGAGCCCATCTTGTTAATGGCGGTGGCCAGTTGTCCCATTTCATCTTCCTGATCGATAATTACCTGGGTGGAATAATCTCCCTTTCCTATCAGCCTTGTCCCTTTTATCAGCCTCTTTATGGGGCGGTTTACGAATCTAAGCACAAAAATGAATATGATCGCAGAGGTCAGTAGAAAAACAAATATATTAAGGGCAATGATTCCTTTTTCAAAATTATATATCTCCTGATCAGATTCCTCAAGAGAGACAACAAGGTCTAGTGCTCCCAGGATTTTTTTGTCTTCCGGATGCACATGACATCCGGTTGAACAGCCTGGTTCATTATGAATGGGGCTGATAACTCCGAGCAGACGATAACCTTTTTTAGAATCGAAAATCCGTATCCTTTCATCCAGGGATAAATTGACGGTGGGCGGTTCGGACCGGTGGCAGATATCACAGGCCTCAGCCTTGATATTTGTCCTCTCATTGACTTCGGAAGTTTTTTTTGAAAATTTAATCTCACCTTCTTTATTATAAATCCGTATATTTTCAATTTCCTTTTGTTTGCCTATATTCTGTATGATCTGGTTGATATCATCCCTTGAATTCAGCATCATGGCATAATGGGTTCCGAGCTTGATGGTAGTACTTAACCTGTCGGCACCCGAAACAGTACTTTCCGTAATCTTTTCCTTCTGGTATTTAATACTAAAATAAGCCCAGATAGATATGCCAAGCAGCATAGTGATACCCACAGTGATAATAAGTTTTGAAACCAGGCTGTTGCGGAGATTTTTAATATATTTGAACATTGTTTCACCATTTTTAAGGGCTTTATGAAATGTATATAATTTAATTTTGTTTATGGGTCAACAAAAAGGGTAATAGCTAATGATGACGGTTTCGTACAAAATCGAATTCATCAGGTTTTAGGTGTTAAGTTTTATGTTTTATGTTAATGATATTATCTGTTTTAAAAGAGACTTAAAACTTAAAACGTAAAACTTAAAACGTTTCGTAAAAAGTGATTTTTACTTTTTGCGTGAACCCTAAGGCCTAATCCGCCACCTTCAGGTCACATTATGTGCCGGTAGCATTTGAATTGCCAATGACAGCCAAAATTTATTGACTTTACAAGGTTTTTAGATCATAATACTTCCACAATTCAATCCACCATAGCCTCATTGTTGTGATAGATAGATTTCTGCTCAGTTCGCCGCCTAATGCATCACAAAGTGGATGCCCGCTGAAAAAATATTATGCCCCAACTCGACATCCACAGCGTTGCTTGGCTGGTATCTAGGTTTTGCCTGAAAATGACTTTTTATTCAGACACTGATTACGAGGATTAATCATGGAGCTAAATAATCAATCCAAAGAGAATAGTGCCGATAAGTTGTCCCTGAATTTGGCAATCGTGGGCGGCGGTCGAACTTGCAAGTTCTTTTTAGAGCTTCTCAGGGATGAAACTTTCCTTTATCTAAAGGTTAATATTGTCGGTGTTTGTGATATTGACCCAACGGCAGAAGGCCTTGTTATGGCTAAGGAGATGGGAATTTACACCACAAATAATTTTATGGACTTTTTTCAGATAAAAAACTTAGACTGCGTCATCGAGTTAACAAACAGCAAAGAAGTCCTTCTCGAGCTTATTCGGTTACGGCCCAAAAGGGTGGGTATTTTTGAACACAAAATCAGCAAGCTGCTGCGAACCTTTTTTATGACAAACCTGCAACTCAAAAATGCCCAGCGCCAGATGGCCCTTGAAAAGATGTCTTCCGACTTTCTTATACAGCAGACCAATGCTGCCATTGTGGTTTTGAACACTGATTTTACCATTGCCGATGCTAACGATGCCTATTTAAAACTTGTAAAAAAAACGAAAGAGGAAGCAACCGGGGCACATTGTTATGAAATCTTTCGTGGACTGGAAGCCCCATGTCCAGATTTGCAACCTGGAGCGGGGTGTCCCTTTTTAGAGACCATGAAAACCGGAAAATCCGCCCACATTATTCACGAGCGAACCGATATAGGAAAGCAGCCCCAGTACTGTAATATGACCACCTACCCATTAAAAGATTCCACCGGAAAAATTATAAGAATTATCGAAATATGCAGGGATATCACCGAGGCGATTTCATTCAAGTGGGAACACAGGGAAAAAGAGATCAAATCAAACTTAAACAAGCTGGTACAGGAAGATCGAATGATCTCTCTGGGAAAACTGGTGGCCAGCTGTGTTCACGAGATCAATAACCCTATCCAGGGACTAATCACCTTCACCAGCCTTATGCAGAATATTTTGCAAGAAGATAAGCCAAGCCGGGAGGATATGGAAAAATTTAAGAAATTTCTTTCTCTCATGTCCAATGAACTGGAACGTTGTGGAAATATAGTTTCCGGACTTCTTTCATTTTCCAGGGAACCCCCGCCCGCGAAAACGGCCATCGACCTTAATGATATTCTTCAGGCGGTCATTTCACTCACACATCATAGGATGGAACTGCAATGTATTCGCCTCACTACTGATCTGTCTCCTAAGCCTTTATTGACCATGGGCGATGCCGGCAGTCTAAAGCAGTGCTTTCTGAACCTGATTTTCAACAGTATTGAAGCAATGCCGGATGGGGGGCAGCTTCAAATAATTTCAAAGGGGAAGAAATCCGATAAAAATATTCGAATAGAGATCCATGATACAGGATTTGGAAT
>JASJGP010000575.1:0-7379 GCA_033791485.1 Desulfobacterales bacterium
CTGCGATTATTACAAGCATCATAAAAAGGGTTTTAAGCGGATTGTGATATATGATCCGCGTCAGGGATCCGAACCACTTTTCTATTTTAATTCTAATAGTTGTCATTATTCTTTCCTGGGTGCGAGAATGCTTCGCAATTTTATTATGCTGGATGGAGGAACACCAACGATAAAGGATCAATGATCATGGTGGTTGACAGCTCTTTTAAGTGCTGCAGCATGAACATCACCTGCAAAATGAACAGGGCTTTTTCCGTAAATCGGGTCCCAGCCTGCTGGATCTGCTGTGCAGAAAAATTGTGTTTCAAGCCCCATGCGGATGATTGCTTCTTCGGCAGGCATATTGACAACACGAAATGCGGCCTCCCACGTTGCACCGCAGGGGGCACCTCTTTTTACCGTTATGTCCGTGATTTTTCCTTCTTCGACTTTCACGGAAAATTCCGGAGCACCAAATTTTTCACCATATAGACCCAGACGGACCTGCCTGGAAAGACCGCATCAGGTTGGTGGACTAAGGGCGCCTTTGACCCGAACTTTTTTCCCTGAAATTACCACAGGGATGTTTCTATCCCGGCACATGATCGCAAGATCATAAGATAGATCAGGATGCTTCAGGTAATCGAGGACGACATCGGCACTGATGTCATTCGGCAAATACTGGGTGGCATCATCGATCACAGCTGGAAGGTTTTCATCAATGGAAATTGTTTTTATACTGAAAAGGTTTTCACCGTATTTTAGTATCCCCTGTATCTTGCTTTCTCCACTGCCGTTCTGCTGGAAAACAAGAATTTCCTGCGGTTTCGTTGTTTGTTCATTTTTCATCATAACCAACTTTTCATTCGAAATCGAGTTTTTCAAGCTTTTTTTCAAACATCGCATTTTGCTCATCAAACTTATTGGTAAACGTTTCCAGTTCGTCAAAGAGACTGTCGATGGTAATTCGACAACTGTGTATCGACTGGGAAAGCTCGGCTATTTTTGAGCCATCTTGCTGCTGTGATGCTTTCATCATTGTTTCATTGAGTTTATTGAGCTTTTTTTCATGTAAGTCAATATTATTTTCTATCTTAACAATACGCTGCTTAAGTGGCTTTACAGCTTTGCCCCGTTCGGAATTAATTGCGGAACGCTTGCGCCGTAATTCTTTTTTATTAAGCCTGGAATGCGGCTTCTTTTCATTTGAATTTTTCCGGGCAGCATCTTCAGATTCATTTTCCCAGCCAACCTCTTCAAGAAAACGTTGGTAGCTTCCATCAAACACATATGTGCTGTTCTCTTGAAAAACAATAAGCCGTTGTGCAAGGGCATGAAGGAACATCTCGTTATGGGTAACCATGACTACGGTACCGTCAAAGTTATCGATTGCAGCAAGGAGTGCATCACTCGATTCCATATCAAGATGGTTGGTCGGCTCGTCCAGAAGCAGAAGGTTAACCGGCGTAACAAGGAGTTTTCCCAGCATAACCCTGCTTTTTTCTCCCCCTGAGAGCACACTGATTTTCTTCAGTGCATCGTTACCTCCGAACATCATAGCCCCGCATACGTTTCTTGCAAGCTGCCTGTCAACATTTGAATCTGAATAGAGGATCTCCTCTTCCACCGTTCTTGTATCCACAAGAGTTTTGACATTTGTTTGTTCAAAAAATCCTTTTGTCACATTTGGATTGTAGGTAACCCCCCCCTTTTGAGGATCAAGTTCTCCTGCCAGGAGCTTGAGTAGTGTTGTTTTACCCTTTCCGTTTTTCCCTACCACACAAACACGATCGCCTGCATTGATATTGATATCAAAGTTTCTAATAACCACCCTTTTTGAATCATAGGAAAAGGAAAGATTTTGTGTATTCAAAACGTGCTTTGCAGGAAAAGGGCTGTACCGAAAAGAAAAATCGAGAGTCTTAATCTTTTCAAGCTTTTCCCTCTTTTCAGTTTTTGCCAGGGTCTTAACCCTGGACTGAACCATATTGGCAAGCCTTGCCTTGGCTCTGAAACGGGTTATAAACTGCCTGATTTCCTTTTGGCGACGTTCATCTTTTAGACGTGTCTTTTCGTAAATTTCCTCTTCCTGGGCAATCTGATTATAATACTTTTCGGTATCACCTGCAATTTTACGCAGCTTTTTACGGTTTATGCCGATAATGTGGGTTACAAGATTATCCATGAAACTTCTGTTGTGAGTGATGAGCATTACTTCGTGAGGCCAATTTAAAAGAAAACGTTCAATCCAGCGGATAGAAGTTATATCAAGGTAGTTCGTCGGTTCATCTAGGAGGAGTAGATCGGGATCGGAAGCAAGGGCTTTGGCAAGATTAAGGCGCACCTGGAATCCACCTGAAAATTCAGATGGATGCCGCTGAAAATCCTCATTGGAAAATCCCAGCCCGGCAAGTATTTTTTCCACCTTCCAGTAGTGGTCGCGTTCTTCTTCACAAAGGGATGTCATACATTCTTTAAGTGCAGTTTCCTGTGTAAAGTTAAGATCCTGGCGGACATAGCTTATGCGATAATTTTTAGGAATTGAAAGACTGCCTGAATCGGACAGCTCTTCACCGGCAATAAGTTTAAAAAATGTAGTCTTGCCATGACCATTTCGGCCTACAAGACCCAGTCGTTCCCTGGGGTTGAGTCTGAAACTTACACCTTCAAACAGTGTATGACCGCCAAAACTTTTTGTAAGATTTTCTACATTAATCATGAATTAATTAGCTCATAGGTGATAGCTGATAGCTCAAAGCTCATAACTCATAGCAAAAGGGATTTTCATCCTTTAAACTAAACCGCTTGCAGCGGTCCTCTGAACCATGAGCTGTGAGCTATCAGCTATATGATCTATGTGCAAGTAAAATGTTTGTAAGCGTTCACAGCCACCGCATCTGCGCGTGCTCAGGACAACCAGCATAGCAGACTATAGCTGATCGCCCTGAGCACGCACATCTGCAGCACCTGTGAACGCTTACAGGACACAGACTGTGCAACATTATTGTTTTGAATGGGCGTGAACGGGTACAAATTTATAGCTGATCGATATTTCAGGTGGATGCTAAAACGCTTGACTTTATAAGTTACCATGGCATTATTGCCATGTAACTTTGGATTTGAACAGGGAGGATCTTATCATGGCAAAAACCTATAAAAGTCTTGAAACAAAACTAATTCACGCTGGTGAGCCTGACCCGCTTATTAATGGTGCGGTCAGCATACCGGTTTTTCAGTCTTCAACTTTTGAATATTCCGGTCAGACAGACTATCACGATCTAAAATATATTCGTTTGAATAACACGCCTAATCATATTGCACTCCATCAAAAACTGGCAGCACTGGAAAATGCCGAGGCAGCGGTTGTTACGTCCAGCGGCATGGCGGCAATATCAACAACGATTTTAGCACTTCTCTCCTCAGGAGACCATTGCCTGGCACAGGAATGCCTGTATGGCGGCACACATGAATTTATTTTAAAAGATCTTTCGGCCTTAAATATTTCATTTGACTTCATTGACGGCAATGCTCCCCAAAACTGGGAACATAAATTGCGCTCTAATACAAAAGCTGTCTATGTTGAGACCATGACCAACCCTCTGCTTCAAATTGCCGATTTAAAAGCAGTAGTTGAGTTTGCAAAATCGAACAAGCTCATTTCGATAATTGACAACACATTTGCAACTCCGATAAATTTCCGGCCGCCCGAGCTCGGTTTTGACCTTTCTATTCATAGCTGCACAAAATATCTCAATGGCCATTCGGATATTGTGGCAGGAGCTGTTATCGGCCGCAGGGACATGATCGAAAAGATCACACACAAGCTCAACCATCTGGGTGGCTCGTTGGACCCTCACGCCTGTTTTCTGCTCCATCGAGGCATGAAAACCCTGGCCGTAAGAATGAAACATCAAAATGAAAGTGCACTTAAAATCGCAAGGTTTTTAGAAAACCATCAGGCAATTAAAAAAATCAACTATCCTGGCATTGAAAGTCATCCCGGACATAAGCGTGCCTGCGATTTGTTTGATGGTTTCAGCGGTATGCTTAGTTTTGAGTTAAAAGGAGGCGTTGAAGCAGCAGAACGTTTTATCCAAAACACCACTTTGCCGATTGTTGCACCGAGTCTTGGCGGCGTCGAATCGCTAATCACCCGGCCTGTTACTACCTCTCATTCGGGCCTTTGCCAGGAAGATCTGCAAAAACTGGGAATTTCAGACAGCTTAATTCGAGTGTCAATCGGCATAGAAGCAACCGAAGATCTTATTGAGGATTTCAAGCAGGCTTTAGAGTTCACGTAAAAATAAATATACGACGCATTTTTAGCGTATTACCGGTATTATATATCTTTTATCATTGATTATGATGAAGTACCGGTCATTATCATTTTCCATGTATTTTGATATCTTCATCATGCTTTGTTCAGTAAATTTTACAAGCTCTTCTCCATCCTTTGTATATAGGCTGTCATCTTTTATAAACAGTTCTTCAGGATTAAGTTTTATTTGTTTTTTAGTGTTCAATAAAAGATAAATGTCTTTATTTTTGATAATATTAAAAACGAATAAAGCTGTGTCTTCATATCGAAAATAGACTTTCTCTTTATAACTTTCCGTGGTCTGGGTAACATAGTAGCCATCGTTGTCTTTTCTGATTGATGAATGAAAGAAATCTATTATTTTCCTGTGCTCGAACTCTCCATGTATATTGTGCCAGCGGCCATTTGAGTCAAGCCAAAATACTGCCCTGTCCTTCGAAATCACAATTTCTTTAAGCTGTTTTGTCATTATAAAAATATTTGTTCGTCAATTATTAAACTTTCTACTTAGCACCCCAAGGGCATTTCCTGTGGTCACCATCGGTGATACTTTTTACGAGTTCATAAATACTGATAACATCGTAAAAAGGTGAATTTACCATAAACTTAGTGGTAGAATTGTTATTTTTCTTTTAATTTTTCAGGATAAAAAAAGCAACAAATAGATTGGTAACGTTCAAAAAATAGAAATTTATTTTCAGCGCCTACGCTTATCGGAGCAAACCCTTAGTAGTATTTGTTTTTTAAAACCTTTACTGAAGCACTTTTTCCTGTTATGGCTTCTTATCGATTTACTATCCGGGTAAATCCTGTTTTGTGGTTTGAGACCTTTGAAAAACAGCAAGGAAAGCAAGGAGTAATTCTTAGTGGCAGAACAAATAAACCCTCCGACATTTGGTATAATCAGACAGCGTATTTTCGGAATTCCTGTTGATCGGAAAATATTATTTTCCAACTATAAAAATATTTATAAGAAAAAAATTGAGAAGAGGCAGCGAAAGCTGATTGTCAAAATACCCTTTATCAAACCGTTTATAAAGGAAAACGAAAGGGTGCTTCTTATAACAACAGGATATTCTCCGATCTCGACTATCGAAAAATGCCTTATAGGATGGCTTTTTATTTACCTGAAACGATCCTTATTTGTCTTCACAAACAAGCGCATTTTCCATATACCGACAACTCCGAATTATTCATATAGAAATTCAATAGCTCAGATCCTCTATTCGCACTGCAAATCGATATACATGAGTGGGAAATCTCTTGTTGTTGATTACGCAAAATATGGTAAAGAAGAAAAATTTATGGGGATAGCGGGAAAAGAAAAAAATAAAATCAAACAACTGCTTGAAACCATACATTTGGAAGCAAAAGAAGGCGAAGCTTCTAAAAGAACACACCTTTGCCCACGCTGCACCAGTGAGCTTTCAAAAGATAACAATGTCTGCGAAAGTTGTAAACTAAAGTTTAAAACGAATGCTGTGGCAATAATTATTTCTATAATATTTCCAGGTGGCGGCTATTTTTTCACAAGACAGTATTTTTTAGGAACAATTGCTGCTTTAGCAGAGATTATTCTTTTAATTTACATAGTTATATCTTTAACTAATACGCTAAATAGTGCTGTGAACGGAATATTTTCTCTGGCAATCTTTACCTTCGCAATCCTTTTCGTAAAAGCAATTTCAATTCTTCATTCTTTAGACTTTATTAAGGAATTTATTCCTAAGAAAAAGAAGATGGCGTCCTAAAAAGTCACAAAGTGACTAAGGAAATATTATCATAACTTACAGGAAGAAGAGGCTTAAAAAGCCTCTTCTTTATTTTTAGCGGTTGTAAACAATTTTAGCAGGCCATACGTCTTATTGTTTTAAAATACCTAAACAAGAAAGAATAAAATGAAGAAACTTGCAATTTTAACCGTAATGATGATCTCCTTTTGATAAATTACAGCAAGCAAGGAAGAATCTATCTACCGAGCGTTTTCGACTTTTATTGGAAGTAAGAAACATTTTAGGATTAGAACGCTTCCGCCAGCTCAAGGAACATAATAAGCTACGACGTCAGAAAATACGCAGGGAACTGAGATCTATGCGGAATCATCCTAAGAAGATACCAGGGTCCGAGTAATTGGGAAAAACCTTGTTATAATGTAACTACTCAGGTGGGATAGGCTGAAGACTGAAGACTGTTAGGGAAAAGCGCATTTTGAAGCCATGTTTGGTGCAAAAATCACATTCCGCCAAAGTCGGTAATCGTGCTCTTATGACCCCTTCAGCCTGACTACGTGAGTAGTTAAGTTATAATTTGCCTGCCTACTACATAACTGCCCTGTGAAATGTACCGACTGTTTCACAGGGCATTATTTTTCTGTATATTATTTGACCTTCGCTCACAAATCCCGCATTGATGTTTTAATTGACCTTTTCTGTCTTGACTTTATCGTTTTTATTGTTGTAGTGTATAAATACGATATATTGTTAAACAACCTTCCGGAGAAAATGATGCGAAAGGACTGTTTGAAAGTGCCAATATTAGCCTTCTCAGGGTATTTTATCCCTTTGGGGGCTTTTTGCGTTTTATCCGATAAAACACACCTTCTCTCTGAGAGGAGACTGAACAACGGTAGATATTTATATCTAAATTTAACGTTTTCGTAAAAAGTTTTAGCATAAGCGCCGGATGGCTAAGTAAAAAGGTTCATATACAAGGCGTAGTGGTTTTTCAGGTACGAAGCAATACATGTAGTATGCCGAGTGCCTGAAAAACCGCTACAACGCAGTAGATGGGACTTTTTACTTAGCCATTAAAAACATAAAAGGAAAATAAGCCATGTCATTAATTAAAGGAGAGTTTCTGATAATTATTAAGATTATTGCCAGTTGTCTGACTGCCGGATTCTTAATTTTCTTCATATCGGCTTTAAGTGGCGAGGACCTCAAAAAAAACAATGACATGATTGGAAAACTCAGTGTTTCCCTGCAGGACATATCGACTCAAATCGATAGCGGAATACAGGAAAGGATAAGCAAGCTGGGTGAAGTGCCTTCAATCAACCCGTTTAAAAAATTCTATTGTGTTG
>JASJGP010000576.1:0-3239 GCA_033791485.1 Desulfobacterales bacterium
GTTAGTTAGAAAATCTTATTACAATTTTCTCGCAAAACATCCTGATACTGATAAAAAAGAGGAGATAGAAAATGAACTGTCAATAATAGGAAAACAGATAAACGAAATCAAACAATGGGAAACAGTTCTTATATATAGTAAAAACGAGCAACATAGTCTATCTAAAAGAATATATGAGTTGGAAAACTATATTAGTTATAATTCTTCAGGGCCATATGTCGACTATGCAAAAGCAATACTAACGCGTCTGCAAAATAGAAACCGCTCTTTAAAACAGCAGCAGATGGAAAAACAGCGCAGCAGGCAGCAGGCCCAAATACAAAGAGAAAAAGACCGGATTGAAAGAGAAAGGAATAAAATCAAAACTATGCTTAAAAGCTCCGGCAGACGATATGTTGCAAATAATGACGGCACCTTTACCGATACAAAGACCGGTTTAACCTGGTGTTTACTCGATTCCAAAGCTGCATTAAATAAATGTCTGGATTACCAATCTTCTCAAAAGTATGTCAAAAGTCTTAAAACCGGAGGATACAGGGACTGGAGATTGCCGTATTCAAACGAACTGGCAAGCCTTTATAAAAACGAACCTTTCTTTCCGGATAAAAAGGCAAAGTGGTACTGGACGTCTGAAGTTTTTACAAAAGGATATAATAAAAGTGCTTTAATTGTAACTTCAAAGCATGAAAAGGTTTATAAAAGGAGGGAAGTAAATTTGGACAAATGCGGTTGGCTACGTGCTGTTAGACCATAAATACGAGACCCTTGGAAAGGGTAATTTTCAAAGGTCTCATTGTGTTAAAATATTTTTGAGCGAACCTTTAGTACAGTACTTCGTTATTATCCATGAAAATGCTTAATGTGTGCACCTCTTTCTATTATCCCTTCATCCATTAAATTTTTGCGGCATTTTCTACAAAGAGGACCGATTTCATCTCCAGTGACTGACTCATCATAGATGGGGTCGGAGTTAATCGGTTCATCACATTCGCAACAATATTCCACTTCGTTCATTTAAACCAGCCTTTCAGTCCTTGGATTCTCTATTATTTCAATATCGGCATAAATCTCCTTTGACTTTAGTGGAAAATCAGGTTTCAAGCCTCTTTTTTACAATTTCCGCTTTTGCATTGCTCCCTTTTATATTTTATGTCGTCTGAAAAGGGCAAAGCGATTATGAAAAAAGAGGGTGTGTGCCCATCCTGCGATGATTAAGGGAAAGACAGAAGGCACAGAGGCAGAAGTAAAAATAATAAAGTGATCTTTACGCCCGGCCCTTCCCTTATGCTTTCTGCCTTTGTGCATTCTGCCTATTTTCTGAAGCCTGCATAAATCGGTTTTACCAGTTCTTTTTCCTGATCGTAACAAACCAGACCGCAGTACAGGCAACGACAGGCTTCCAGCTTGGCTTTCTCACCCGAAATAGACCCCTTTACCTCCTCAGTGAAAGATTGTATGCGCATCTCTACCGGGACTTCACTGATCTGGACTCTTGGAATGTTATCGGTGACTTTTACATCTTTGAGGATGGTTTCAGGAATAATCTTGTTTTGCAGGTTTTCCGGTACAGGGATACTGTCCTGGGTCAAATAGAAATGGATTGAGCGGGCAGCGCGACGCCCTCCGCCAACAGCCATGACCACCCATGCGCGTCCTGTATGAAGATCTCCTGCTGTAAAAACATTTTTAACGGAGGTCTGCATAGTATCCCTGTCAGCCGCAAGATTATTATCTTTAGTTATTTCAAATGCAACCTTTTCTTCCCTGTTATGCAAACAGGAAAGGTCAGGCTTACGATCTATGGCCGCAACAACCATGTCTGCATCAATAAAAGTCTCCGAGTTGGGTATTAATACCGCCTTGCTTTTCCCTGATTTGCCTGTCTCCTCCAGTTCCATCCGGATATACTCCAGATGTGTGACTCTGTCGCTTTCATCGGAAATCACCCGGGTGTGCTGCGTTAAAAAAAGGAACTGGACTCCCTCTTCCATCGCCCGGTCCACATCTCTTTTATTTGCCGACATATCTTTTTTGATGCAGGGGCATATAACGGTTACGGATTTTGCACCCAAACGAATTGAACTTCTGGAACAATCCATGGCAGTATTGCTTTCACCGATGACGACTACCCGCTGGCCTGCAAGTGTTTTAATCTTTATCCCCACTGAGGTCAAAAAATCCACACTGCCGGTTACTCCAGTTGCCTCTTCTCCGGGAATGTCAAGAGGCGGCACCGTCCATGCACCGATTCCAAGGAAAACGGCCTCAAACCCTTCATCTTCCAGGCTTTTTAGGTCAAAATCTTTTCCAAGTTTTACACCCATATTTGTTTCTATACCCAGTTTCAAAATCCCTTCGATTTCCCAGTCGAGGATGTCATTCGGCATCCGGTACTGGGGAATCCCGTATCTTAACATTCCCCCCAGTTTCGGCATGGCTTCGAAAATGACAGGATGATGTCCGAGTCTTCTTAAAAAGTATGCACAGGACAATCCAGCCGGTCCGCCACCCACAACAGCAACTTTACGGCTCGTATCCGGTGCGCAGGTGATGGGTATTCGGGTACCGGAATTCATCTCCCATTCTCCAAGATAACGTTGCAGACGGTTAATGGCTACGCCGTGATCCGCAATATTTCTGCGACATATATTTTCACAAGGATGGAGGCAAACCCTGCCACATGCAAGGGGGAAGGGGTTGCGTTCTTTGATGATCAACAAAGCTCCTGTCAAATCTCCTTCTCGAATCTTGCGGATATAAAGGGGAACATTGATTTGAGCGGGACATCTCTGTACACACGGTGCCAGACAATCGCTCTCTTCATTAAAATGAAGCAGCCTTGCGGTCATTGAAACAATAGAGATTACACCGCGGGGGCAGACATCTGCACAACGCCCGCAGCTCTTGATACCTTTCTCAAAGATATCTTCATGACATCTCATGCAGCAGTCAGGCGTTGCGTCTTGCAGATTCGGTATGTTTTCAGCTTCGGTTTTTAAGTGACAGGAATTGCAGGCCTGTGGTTCAGGCTCAATATCAGATCCATGGTGACAATCTGTGCAATCACTCGCATAACTTTCATGCTCAGAATGTTCAAAGCCCGCTTTAATAAATTCCAGATGATGACACCTGACGCAGGTTTTTTTATCCGGGAAAAATTTTTTATGGTTTTCGATATAATTCTTGTCAAAAGCGACAGGATGACACAAACCGCATGCAATGTAATCGCCCTGATCCCC
>JASJGP010000577.1:0-3652 GCA_033791485.1 Desulfobacterales bacterium
CCAAAAATATTTACAAAAAGCCCCTTCCCTGTCCCTTGCTTCCCACGCAATACAATGGCAGTACCAGGACGGGTCCCACCAGGGGCTTGAACGATGCGGGCCAACCATGCAAAAATCCATTCAAAGATTGAATGCTTACCACCGGCAATCCCTTCAAAAATGTGATTTTTAAAATGCGAAGATTGTGGTCATGAATATTTATTGGCGTTCTCGTGCTATTCATACTGCACCTCCTTTGCCTCTCATGAAACATTTGTTGATAAAAGCCTTTTGCTGGTAGGCTTTTTATCGTATTTCTTTTTCAACCTCAAGCAAATATTTTTTGGATCTTCAAATAAATATTGATTCTGATCATCAGCAAGGTGGCCTTTTATCCTGCCTTTTATCCGCCACTTGGTTATTGTATTTTGATGAACGTTCTGTTTATCGGCCAGCTCCTTGCGTGTCAGCATGCCCCTTTCCCGTAGACGTTCATAACGACTTTTAAGACCATATGCCCTCCGTGTTTTGGAAATTCGATTTCCATGAAATGCTTTGCCAGTTCCTGATTTTAATCCACTTTCATTAAGAATAGAAGCAACCTGATTGTTGGTGTGGTGTTCTAACAGCCGGTCGATTTCGACCACAACTTTAGAATCGGTTGTCCATTCCTGCCACGATGCCAACGGCCTGGGAATGTGCAGGGTCCTGGAAATACCACCCTTGAATCGTAAATGCACCGTAATATTTTCGTTATTTTTGATAAGCGTGACATCTTCCAGAAGAAGGTTCGTCATTCTTTTCCGTTCTCGTTGAGGTGTACCAGGGTCATTCCACAGCCGGGGAAAATTGGAGGCGAGTTCCCGAATTTTTTCTTGTATGTCTTTATTCAATACCTTGCTGTCTTCCTTCTTCAGTCTTTTATACTGCTCCTGGGCCTCGGCCAAAGCACGCAGGTTTTGGTTCCAATCCGCTTCCAGGGCATCTGCCACCAGCCTATTGTCAGGGTCCACCCGCAAGTATCTACGGCGGGCTAACTCCATCTCATACCGCACCCGCTCTACCTGCTCGTGGCGAATACGGTCAGCATCCTTTGTACGTCGGTTCAGTTCTTCCTGAACGGCTAAAGTCACATCAAGGGCCACAGGATTCATGGTTTCCACCAAAAGAGTGCCAACGGCTTCATCAATACCGTCTCCAGGCATGCTTTGACATCTTGGTTTCGCCATATTATCAGCTTGTCCTCTACAACAGTACTCAGGCCTCATGCAACCCCGCGCTTTGCGGTACCGCACGCTCATCCGCTTTCCGCAGATACCACAGATGACCAGGCCTTGAAGCAAAGCCTGACCTTCTCGAGGCACAGAACGTTCGGAAATACCCCGATTGTAGCTGTTAGCCTTGAGCCGTTTCTGATTTTCTTCATATTCTTCCCACGAAATATACCCTTCGTGGGCATCTTTTATCAGCGCATGCCACTCATCCCGTGGAAGATCTTTGACAATGGGTCTTCCCTGCGCGTCTTTTCTTTTTTGGGTCCTTCGTCCGTACACATATGTCCCTGTATAACGGGGGTTGTGTAAAATATGATTAACGCGGCTTACCTTCAAATCTGTCCATACAACCTCTCCTTTTGAAGGTCCATGATGCATCCGGTTTGGAAATTTAATCCCCTCTTTATGGAAGGTCTTTACCGTTCTGAAAACCGTGCCCGTTCTACGGAAGGTGGAAAACAAGTGCCTGACAATTCCTTGAATCTGTTTATCAGGATCCAAAACCACACGTTCTTTAAGATCATATACAAAACCCGCCGGAAGTCGAAGTTTTAATTCTCCCCGGCTTGCTTTGTTCAACATGCCCCCTACCAACCGTGCTCGAATGATATGCAGTTCCGCTTCACTCATGGTCCCCTTCAGCCCCAGAAGCAACCGGTCATTGAAATGCGAAGGATTATAGATACCTTCCTCATCCAAGATAAGCGTATCCGAAACAGCACAAATTTCAAGGAGGCGATGCCAGTCACTAGAATTACGGGCCAGCCTGGAGACCTCAAGACTCAGCACGATTCCGGCATGCCCCATCCCAACTTCAGCGACCAGTCTCTGAAAGCCTGAGCGGCCTGACCAGGCACCTGATTGCCCGAGGTCTTCGTCTATGACCTCAATGGCTTCTTGCTGCCATCCAAGGGCCACGGCTCTTCGTTTCAGTGCATACTGACGCTTGGTACTCTCCTGATTGTCCACAAGCTGTCGCAGGCTCGATTGACGAACATAAAGATATGCTTTCCGTTTTAGATGATCAACACTCACCTTTTGTTTTAACATGTCCCGCATATTCCATCTCCCCTTAGTTTCTCCAATGACATTGCAGCAAGGATATTAATCACTTCGCTCTGGATGCCTGTAAAATGTGCTTCTTTATTCCCGGGCGCATTTAATCCGGTACCACAACATTTTTCATATCCCCCAGTCGTCTCAACCGGTAAGGACAGCCAGGCATGCATCCAGGCACACATTCCCTCTGCCAGAAATACGGTCAGCTCCCTGCTCATTGTTTTTTTTATTCCTGCATGACGCAATTGCTCATAGCGGGCTTTCAGCATGGGATCTTTGTCAGGGTCAGGACCAGGCAGATAGATCTTCATTGAATTTTTTTTTTACCCTTCAATGCCCGTTCAATGGTTCGAGGATGAATCGTGACCCCAAAGTGTCCCTTTATCCTATCTGCAACTTCTACCATCGGCAAACCTCCTTCTTTGTCAAAAAGATCTTTAATAAAACTCAAAACTTCCCCCACTACTTTATGCCTTGTGCGGGGTCCGCGCTTTTTTGGGCTTAGCCCCATCAAGCCCTCCCGGTCTAAAGCCTTTTTCGCCTTATAGAAAGAAGGACGTGAAAAGCCAAATCTTTGGGCCGCCTCTGTCACAGACTGCTTGTCTACGCCAACCCTTCTAAGCATTTCGTACTTGACCTGAACAAGATCCATTGGATCGAAAAACTCCTCCTCGTGAAAAAGAGGGTCAATTACGAGTTCAGGCTTGGGGTTTAAACTGGATTGTTCCAAAAGCGCCTTCATTTTTTTATCTTTCCTCTTTTTCTCCGACATGTCTCCCCTCCAAAAAGCTATCATACATTGTTAACTAAATTATATACATAAAAATTTGCATGTCAAGCTATTTGAAGTGATTATTAAATAATAACGAACCATTACAAGCATTATTAAGTTTTTTTCAAAAGTCACACAAAATCTGATTAGGCATATTTTGCTTTACACTTACGGCATAATTTGCTTTACAGCATCAGGAGCCGTTCTTGATCCCATCAATGAAATTTACCAACCGGACAAGATCTTCTGTACGAAAATAAGACCGGTTATCTGCAACAACAACAAAAGGGTCCCGTGGAGCCGCATCAGTCCATTTTATGGGGATTGCGATGACCAGGTTCTTTTCATCATGAAGCTCAACGTATTCATTGTTCCAACTACGCCGATAGCCTAACAGCCCAAATTTTTTATTATAGAGTGGATGGAAGGGATGAGTAATGCGTACCTTTTGTGGTAACTGGGCCACAAAAGGTGCAGTGCGGTTGACTTGACTTGTCGTACACACCGCGACCTTCTTCTACGGCTGCCACAATGGAGGCGTAGTTGTCGTCGGTGATGACCATGTCTG
>JASJGP010000578.1:0-3187 GCA_033791485.1 Desulfobacterales bacterium
GGATAATAATAAAAAGCAGATCTATTTTGGCGGAAGCGGTTGTGACCTGAAAGATGAGCTCATTGGGCTTACCGGTCAGACTGTTAAGACAGGAGAAAAGACAACAAAGTTTTTGGGAACTGTATGGGGAGTTTTCTGGAGGCAAAGCAAAGATGCAGTTATTTCATCTCCTGTAAAGCGGGAAGGGAGCATAATTGGTGGTATAAGCATTGCCCTTCCCCTTGACGGAGTTTATGAGACTTTAAGACGCAGTCAAAAAATATTATTTATCTATATTTTTATAAATACTGTAATACTCACATTTATAGGTCTTTATCGGCTTTCAAAGGTATATCTGGAGCCTATGTACAGACTGGTAAAAAGAGCTGATGACTATAGAGAAGATGACGGGATGTTTTTTGCCGTACGGAAAGAAGACAATGAACTTAATCAACTGTCAAAAGCTTTAAACCGTATGTTGGAACGTATTTCAGGCGACAGGGAGAAATTACGGTCCATGGTTATATCCCTGGAAAAGGCGAATTTTGATTTAAAGCAGGCTCAACAGGAAATAATAAGGGCTGAAAAGCTGGCTTCTGTTGGGCGTCTATCTTCAGGAATTGCTCACGAAATAGGTAATCCTATAGGTATTATTATCGGCTACCTTGAATTGCTTAAACAAAAAGATATAACAGATGATGAGCAGGCCGAATATATTACTCGAACCGAAAATGAAGTAAACAGAATAAATACTATTATCAGGCAGCTCCTTGATCTTTCAAGGCCCTCCGATACAGGTTCAAAGGCTGTTTCAGTACATGAAATTATCTGTGATATTTCAAACGTCATTGAACCCCAGCCCATGATAGCCGATATCAAGTTAGAACTGGAACTTGCAGCACAAAGGGATACTGTTTTTGCTGATCCTAACCAACTGCGACAGGTCTTTTTGAATTTAATCCTAAACGCTGCAGATGCGATTTCCTCAAGTAAAAAAAAGATAGCCGGGAAGCTTGTTATAAAAAGCGATGTTATGCCGGGATCGGATTCGAATGATGATCATATGCCTATGCTGAAATTAATATATATTGATAACGGCCCGGGGATTTCCGAGGAGAATCTTGGAAATATTTTTGACCCCTTTTATACAACAAAAGAGCCGGGGAAAGGTACCGGTCTCGGTCTTTCAGTCAGTTTCATGATCATTGAAAATTTTGGCGGCAAAATTGAAGCCACAAGCAAAGAAGGTGAAGGAACCACCATTACGGTATTCCTGCCGCTGCATATGGAAGAAAAATAGTGAACGCTTACAGGACGCAGATTGTGCAAGCTTTTTGTTCCGAATGGGCGGGGGAGTACGAAAAATAGAAACAGTTTCTCATTAATTTTCATGCAAGCTTCAGGTAACACACATTTGGAAATAAATATGGAAAATAAAATTTTAAAGGAAGGATCGTCTTACGCAAAACGCCTTTTGATCATTGATGATGAAGAGAACATGCGGCATATGCTGTCAGCGATGCTTAAAAGATCCGGTTATATAGTTGATACGGCATCTGACGGATCTGAAGGCATAAAAAAGGTAGAGCAGACTCAATACGATTTTATTCTTTGTGATCTTAAGATGCCTAATATGGGAGGCATGGAATTTTTAGACTCTGCAAGAGAAAAAATAGAAGCTTCTACCGTTATCATGATGTCGGCGTATGGTTCTATCGATACGGCTATTGAAGCGATGAAGCTCGGTGCATACGACTATATATCAAAGCCGTTTAAAAGTGATGAAGTTTATATGACGCTAAAAAAAGCCGAAGAAAGGGAAAGTTTAAAAAAAGAGAACCTGTGGCTGAAGGAGAGAATCCGAAAGATTGGGGATAAAAACACTTTCGGAAACATGATTGGTAAAAGCAAGGCAATGAAGGCTGTTTTTGCGCTGGCGGAAAAAGCTGCACAATACAAAACAACTGTTTTAATTTCAGGTGAAAGCGGCACCGGTAAAGAATTAATTGCAAAGGGGATTCATTATGGCGGTGTGAGATCATCAATGCCCATAGTTCCAGTGAACTGTGGCGGGATTCCAGAGAATCTGCTTGAAAGCGAGCTGTTTGGATACAAAAAAGGTGCTTTTACAGGTGCAGATCAAAATAGAAAAGGGCTTTTTGAAGAGGCAGAAGGAGGGACCATTTTTCTTGATGAAATAGGAGAACTACCTTTTCCTTTGCAGGTAAAACTTTTACGAGTGCTACAGGAAGGTGAAATAAGACCGGTTGGCAGTTCAAAAACAAAAAAAATTGATGTTCGTGTGATTGCTGCTACTGCAAAAAACCTTGAAGATGAAACCAAAAAGGGTAAATTTCGAGAAGATTTGTTTTACAGGCTGAATGTTTTGCCGATTAAGCTCCCGCTGCTCAGGGAAAGGGAAGGAGACGTGCCCCTTTTATGCCGGTTTTTTATTGATAAATATGAGGAAATACTGGGAAAAGAAGTGGAGGAAATCGCGCCTGCTGCAATGTCTCTTCTTTTAAAGCATTCCTGGCCCGGGAATGTACGGGAGTTGGAAAATGTAATCGAAAGAGCAGTGGTACTTGCAGAGAATAATATCCTGTTGCCTGATAATTTTTCGCCGGAAATCGGTATAGAAACAGATGAGATAAGCGGTATGTTTGAAGGGTTTTCGATAAAGGCAGCCCAACGAATTGTAGAAAAAAAGCTGATTATAAAAGCTCTCAAAGAGACCGGAAACAACCGCACCCAGGCTTCCCGTCTCCTTGAAATAAGTCATCCATCTTTGCTCAGTAAAATTAAATCTTATAATATAATTCTATAACTTGTCCAACCTGAAATTTGCCAATCAACTTTAATGTGAAAGAAGGGATGTTGTAAGCTGCAACTTTGTTGCTGCCTATGACTCAGACTGGAATCTTGAATTTGAAGGTACAACCTTTGGCGGCTCCGTCGCTTTCAACCCAAACTTTCCCACCATGAGCCTCAACGGCCATTTTGCAGAAGGCAAGTCCTAAACCGCCCGTTCCGACCGTCACCCCTGAGTTTTTGAGTTCTACCTGTTCAAATTTATCAAAAATCCTCTGATGGTACTCTGACGCCAGCCCGTTTCCATTATCCTTTACACTAAAAGCAAAACTGTTTTTTTCAGCAAGGAAACCAGTGGAAACTTTTATCTCCTCTCCTTCAGGGGAATGCCTGATAG